>JBDTXA010000016.1:0-34649 GCA_040006415.1 Rhodanobacter sp. | reverse complement strand
CCGAAGTCGACAAGCACGAACTGACCAATGCGGTCGACCAGGCCAATCGCGAGCTGTCGACCCGCTTCGACTTCAAGGGTCAGGATGCCACCTACACGCTGGATGACTACGTCATTACGCAAAGCGCGCCCAGCGAATTCCAGCTGCAGCAGATGCTCGACATCCTGCGCGGTCGGCTGGTCGCGCGAAAGATCGACATCCGCTCGCTCGACGCCGGCGATCCGGACACCAATCTCGGCGGATCCCGCCAGAAGATCACCGTGAAGCAAGGGATCGAACAGCCCATCGCGAAGAAGCTGGTCGCTGCACTGAAGGCGGCCAAGCTCAAGGTCGAGGCGCAAATCAACGGCGACAAGCTGCGCGTGACCGGCAAGAAGCGCGACGACCTGCAGGATGCGATGGCTGTTTTGCGCAAGGCTGAGGTGGAGTTGCCGCTGCAGTTCGACAACTTCCGCGACTGAGAGCGCCGCGTTGTGAGCGTTGTAGGAGCGCACCCTGTGCGCGATGCTCTTCCGTTGGTGCATCAGAGCAAAGGCATCGCGCAAAGGCATCGCGCACAGGCATCGCGCAAAGGCATCGCGCACAGGGTGCGCTCCTACAGGCGCACAGACAGCTGCCGCTGCCGGCCCGCTGCGAGCTATCAGGCTTTCGACAGCAGCCGGCCGCCCATCGCGGCATTTGCGGCTACCACCAGCCCGACCGCTACCGCATGTGTCAGCAGGTCGGTTGCCGCCGCGTCGTAAGCGTGGCAAATCTCCAGCAGACTGGCCGAGGCCGCGGCGCTGGCCAGACCGATCAGCACGGCGGTCAGCGTCGGACGCAGTGGGCATGCTCGGCGCAGCAGCACGATCATCAGTGCCGACAACGGGATCGAGAAACTGATGATGAAGACCAGGCAATCGGCGGACTGATGCAGGCTGGAAATACTGGTGCCCGGTGCAACCAGCGTGCGCAGGCAGCCCAGACCACTGGCACCGATCCACATCAAGGTGCCCGGTAGCGGAAGCCACGCCCACGCGACACGGCGCCCCGGCACACTCAACGCAAACGCTGCCCATGCCGCGCTGATCGCGGTAATGACGGCACCCGCGCCGGCCCAGGCCAGATCGGGTGTGGCGGCAAACCGAAGCAGCATCGGTGCCGCGCCGTAATGCATCAGCAGGCCGGCCGCGATCAGCGCCACCACCAGCAGCCAGCCCGCCGTGCGCAGGCCCGGTGGCAGCAGACGTCGCACCGGCACCAACTCGGTACCGAGGCGGTCGATCAATGCCTGATGGGATGCTGAGGGGGACGTCACGTCAGGATTCTCCGTGAAAACGATCGCGCAGCGTCTTCAGCGCGCGGTGCAGATTGACTTTCAATGCGCCCGGCTTGCGACCGGTCAGCTTAGACGCGTCTTTCAACGAATGTTCGCGCAAGCCCAGTTGCACCATGGCTTCGCGCTGACCCGGCGGCAACCGGTTGATCGCTTGATGCAGATGCGTGGCGCGTTGCTCGCTTTCGGTCGCATGGCTGGCGTCGTCACGATCGGCATGCTGGTCGGAGGCGAGTTCGTCATGCAGTTCGCGACTGTCGCGGCGACCACGACTGCGCAGCGCATCGATCGCCCGGCGGTTGGCGAGCGCAGTAATCCAGGCGTCATATGACCGGTTCGGGTCGAAGGTGTGACGCACGCGGTGCACCGTGATCAAGGTTTCCTGCACGACGTCGTCCACGTGATCGATCGCCACACCCTGACGCCGTGCCGCCGCACGAATCAGACCCACGGAATCGGCGAGCAGCTTTTCGTAGATTTTTCGGTCACCCGCCTGCGCGGCAGCCATCCACGCCGCCCGTCGCTGGTCGGGCGTCTGGATGCTGTCAGTGGCGGCTGCAACTGGCATGGTCTCTAACAGGCTTGCCCGACGGGAAAGTCCACTATCTAGACCCATGAAGGCAGTGGCGGTCAAGTGTTGCGACATGCAGGGTCCGAATTGGAGCGCTTGCAGGGTGTTCGCTGCATCTTCCATCGACGTTACTTCGTACATGCAACGTAACCGCAACCGGTTCTGTCGCGAATAACCCGCGAACCCTCCACGGATAACGCTTGATGCTCGTTTTGATCCTCGCCTACCTTGGCGGCGCCCTCACCATTCTCAGCCCCTGCATCCTGCCGGTGCTGCCGTTCGTGTTTGCTCGGTCCGACCGGCCCTTCATGCGCAACGGTTTCCCGATGCTGTTGGGCATGGCGATCACCTTCGCCGCCGTGGCTACGCTTGCCGCGCTGGGCGGAGGGTGGGCGGTACACGCGAATCAGTACGGCCGCTACGTCGCGCTGGTGGTGCTGGCGTTTCTCGGGCTGACGCTGCTTTCAACGCACCTGGCGGAATGGCTCAGTCGCCCGTTCGTGGCTATGGGCAACCGGCTGTCACAGAATTCATCGAGTGACAGCGATTCCATCTGGGGCGCGATCGGCCTGGGCGTTGCTACCGGCCTGCTGTGGGCGCCTTGCGCGGGACCGATTCTCGGTCTGCTGCTGACCGGCGCGGCGCTTAACGGCGCCAGCGTGCAGACCACCTTGCTGTTGCTGACCTACGCCGCCGGTGCGGCGACGTCGCTGGGCTTGGCCCTGCTTGTCGGCGGCAAGGTTTTCGGCCTGATGAAGCGCTCGCTCGGTGCCGGTGAATGGGTGCGCCGGGTACTCGGCGTGCTGGTACTTGCCGGTGTCGCGGCGATCGCGCTGGGACTGGACACGGGTCTGCTCACTCGGATCTCGCTGGCCAGTACCGGCGGCATCGAGCAGAAGCTGATCAGTGCCGTGCGTCCCGCAGCAAAACCGCAGGCCGTCCTGAAAGCCGGCGAGCCGCTGCTGGTCGAGGGTGACATGCCCTCACTGGCCGGCGTGACGCGATGGCTCAACAGCCCGCCGCTGACCACCGAATCGCTGCGCGGCCAGGTGGTTCTGGTCGACTTCTGGACCTACTCCTGCATCAACTGCATTCGCACCCTGCCGTACGTGCGCGGCTGGGCCGACAAGTACAAAGATCACGGACTGGTGGTCATCGGTGTGCACGCGCCCGAATTTGCGTTTGAGAAAAATCCCGCCAACGTGATCAAGGCGATTGCCGATCTGAACGTCGACTACCCGGTCGCGCTCGACAACGACTACGCGATCTGGAAGGGCTTCCACAACCAATATTGGCCGGCGCACTATTTCATCGACGCTGAAGGACGCATTCGCCACCACCACTTTGGCGAAGGCAACTACCACGAAAGCGAAGACGTGATCCGCCAGCTACTGACCGCGGCAGGACAAAAGGACTTGCCGGGAGGCTATGTCCAGGGCGATCAGCACGGGGTTGAGGCGGCAGCGTCGAACGACCCGACGCAGTCGCCGGAAACCTATATCGGCTATGCCCGAGCGCGGAACTTCGTCGGCGGCAGGATGGCGCAGGATGACGCCCACGACTACACGGCGCCAAGCGGTGTCGCCGGCAACCAGTGGTCGCTCGACGGCCGCTGGATCGTCAACAAGGAAAAAGCCACGCTGAAAAAGGCAGGCGGCGGCATCGTCTACCGATTCCGCGGTCGCGATCTGCATCTGGTACTCGGCCCGGGCAGCGACGGCAAGCCGATCCGCTTTCGCGTCACGATCGACGGCAAATCCCCTGGCGCCGACCGTGGCATGGATACCGATGCCGAGGGCAATGGCACAGTGGATTCACAGCGACTGTATCAACTTGTCCGTCAGTCCAACGGCAGTAGCGAGCGATTGTTCGAGATCGAATTTCTGGATCCGGGTGTGCAGGCCTTCGCCTTCACGTTCGGCTGATCAATGCCTGGCCGGAGCGCACCTCGCGCGCTGATCTCCCTCAGAGATGCTGCAACCGCATCGTGCGGGGGTCGCTCCCGCCAGGCACCTTTCAACAACGGAGGTTCTTATGTCACGTATCAATGAAACTCTGGCCATGGATCGCCGCCGGTTCCTGCGCGCATCGATCGCCGGCGGCGCCTTGCTGGTCGTCGGCGGCGGCATGCTCGTTCCACGATTGTTCGCTGCCCAGAACGCACCCGATGGCACGCCCGGCAAGGTCACGCTGGAAATATTCGGCGACGACGGCCGCGACATGGGGCCGAAGCAAGTCGACAAGCTGGTGCTCAGCGACGCCCAGTGGCGCAAGCGCCTGCCGCCGGCCTCGTATGACACCCTCCGTCGCGACGGCACCGAGCGGGCGTTCAGCGGTGATCACGAAAAGCCGGCTGTTGCCGGCCTGTTTCGTTGCCTCGGCTGCGACAACGCGGTCTACGATGCCGCCACCGAGTTCGACTCGGGTACTGGCTGGCCGAGTTTCTGGCAACCGATCGCCAAACAGAACGTGGTCGAAAAGACGGACCACATGTTTGGCATGACACGCACGGCGATCAGTTGCGCCAAGTGCGAGAGTCACCTCGGCCATGTCTTCAATGATGGGCCGAAGCCGACTGGCCTTCGCTACTGCATGAACTCCACCTCGTTGCGTTTCGCACCGAACAAGGTGGCGTAATTTCCTGCGCGCACCGGCACTGATCGCCGGCTGCGCGCAAAAACGACCTTCTCGCTGCCCAGCATTCATGTCCGTTCGACGTCACCCATCGCATTATCGGTGAGCTCATCCACCTCGCTACGCCGTGTTGGCGAGATCGAGGTGACCGCTCACGCCGCTGCCGTTTCCGACTGACAGTGCGCCTTGCTGGAATTTCCAACATGTGGCGAATCATCTTCTATCTGAGCTCGGCGCTCGCACTGGCCGTGATCGGCGCGCTAGCAATTCAGCACCCGCACGCGCTTTACGCGTTGATCCCGGTGCTGCCACTGATCGCGCTGGGTTTTTACGACATCGCCTCCAGCCACAATGTGTTGTCGAACTATCCGGTCATCGGACACCTGCGCTACATGATGGAGTTCATCAGTCCGGAAATTCGCCAATATTTCCTGGAGGATGACAAAAGCGGCCGCCCGTTCAACCGACAGCAGCGCGACCTGATCAAATCGCGTGGTCGAGGCGGCAATGGCACGCATCCGTTCGGCACCGAATACGACATCGAGAAATCCGGTTACGACTTCGCGCTGCACTCCATCGCTGTCAAGCAGGTGCCTAAACTGGCCGAGCGCGTGCGGGTCGGAGGCCCACTGTGCCACCAACCCTACGACAGTTCGCGCCTGAATATTTCCGCGATGAGCTTCGGCGCGCTGAGCAGCCACGCCGTGCTGGCGATGAACAAGGGCGCTGCGATGGGCGGCTTTGCACAGGACACCGGCGAAGGCGGACTGACGCCGTACCACCTTGAATACGGCGCCGATGTGATCTGGGAGATCGGTTCGGGCTATTTCGGCTGCCGCACCAAAGAAGGTCGCTTTGATGACGACGACTTCCGCACGAAGGCCGCCAATCCACTGGTCAAGATGATCGAGATCAAACTGTCGCAAGGCGCCAAGCCGAGTCATGGCGGCATGCTTCCCGGCAGCAAGGTCAGCGCCGAGATCGCGCGCATCCGCGAAGTGCCGCAAGGGGAGGACTGTCTCTCGCCGGCGTCTCACCCGGAGTTCGACACACCGCGCGGGCTGCTTGAGTTCGTGGCAAGACTGCGACGCCTTTGCGACGGCAAGCCGGTGGGATTCAAACTCTGCATCGGGCGACGCAGTGAATTTCTTGGCATCTGCAAGGCCATGCTGGCCACCGGCATTTTCCCCGACTTCATCACCGTTGATGGCGCCGAAGGCGGCACCGGTGCCGCGCCGGTCGAGTTGTCGGACAAGCTGGGCCTGTGCATTAACGAAGCGCTGCCTTTTGTGCACAGCGCGCTGGTCGGTTGCGATCTGCGCAAACACATTCGGATCATCGCCAGCGGCAAGGTCGCGACCGGATTCGACATGGTGCACAAGATCGCGATTGGCGCCGACATCTGCAATGTGGCGCGCCCGATGATGTTCGCCGTGGGCTGCATCCAGGCCATGCGCTGCCACACCAACCATTGCCCGACTGGCGTGGCCACGCAGGACAAGCGGCGGGCGCGGGCGCTGAAGATCGACGAGCGGGCTGAACACGTGAAAAATTTTCACCGCGGCACCGTGGACAGCTTCATTGCATTGACCGGCGCGCTGGGTGCCAGTCACCCCGATCAACTGACCCCCGCGCACATCCTTCACCGCATGCCCAACGAGGACGCGCGCACCTATGCGCAGCTTTATCCCTATTTGAAACCGGGTGATTTGCTGGCGGCATCGACGCCGGAAAGCTTTGTCGAAAACTGGTCTGCGGCCAGCGCAGATCGGTTCTGATCTTGATCGACGTTGAGTCGGCTCCGCTGACACATACCCGAAAGGCTCTGGCGCGAACCTGCGCGCCGACAGTACGCAATTCAGCTCGACCAAGGCCACCAGCCTCGACCCAACAGCGCGTAGCGATCCGCGGCACGCTCGAACGGATTGCTTACGGTGATACCACCGCAAATGGCGTACAGCGGCAGAAACAGCGGGCCCAGCAGCAGGTATTGATAGACATGGGCACGCTCATGGTCTGCCAGGGAGATGACGGGCTCATCTGCTCTGCCCGCCCGGTGCGCGTAGGTGAAGCAGGGCACGTCCAGACTTTCGCCGGTGTGCACGATCACGTTGCCCAGGGTAAGCGCCCCGCCCGGCCCCCACGGCCAGCGGCGAATCACCAGCGCCCGTTCGCGCGGCTGCCAGCACATGCGTGCACCGAAGACGATGCCAACGACACCCAGCCACAGACCGATGACAGTGTTGGGCAGCGTCCACAGTATGCCCAACCCCAGCGCCAACCGGCGTAGCGACAGTGATCGGTCGCGTTTCTGCGTCGGTGGCGGCTTGGTTTTGATGTTAAAGACCGCCATCTGTTGATTTCGCTCCCCGTTCGAGTTTGCCATGACTGACCCGCTGGCCATTCCCTGCCCTCGCTGCGCCGCGCTCAACCGGGTTCCTGCCGATCGTGTGGCCGAGCACCCGCATTGTGGTCGTTGCAAGGAGGCCTTGTTCAACGGGCACCCGACCGATCTCACCGCTGACAACTTCGATGCCATCACCGGCCGCGGCGATCTCCCGATATTGATTGATTTCTGGGCGCCGTGGTGTGGACCGTGTGTCGGCTTTGCACCGGTCTTCGTCCAGGCCGCCAGCACGTTCGAACCCCAACTGCGCCTTGCCAAACTCGACACCGAAGCGCAGCCCCAGCTGGCGCAGCGCTTCAACATACGCAGCATCCCCACCTTGATCATGCTGAAGCAAGGGCGGGAAATCGCTCGCCAATCCGGTGCACTGAATGCGGCTCAGCTGCAACAGTTCGTACAGGAGACATTGGCCACCAAATGAGGTGCAGACTTCTCGCCCTGCACCCCTGTCTTTACACACGCTCACGATTCTCTGCCACGGGTTAACCTTGCGTTTTCGCCCACCAGGAAGCGATCCGTGCGCATGTCCCTGAAAACCGCCGCACTGGCGGCCCTGATCGTGACCGGATTCAGCGCGTCGTCGCTGGCCGCCGAGCACTCCAAGTCGTCACCAGCGGACGATGCGTCCGACAGCCATGGTTTCCATCTGCCGCCCTTTCCAGCCGATGCACATGTGAGCCAGTCGACCACCGTGAACGGCAAGACGCTCAAGTACACCGTCACCGTGGGCTCACTGCCGGTGCGCGACAAAAAGGGCAAGAAGACCGGTGAAGTGGTGTTCACCGCGTATACCGTGGCCGGCAAGAATCGCCCGGTGACGTTCGCCTTGAACGGCGGTCCCGGTGCCTCGTCGGTTTATCTCAATCTGGGTGCGATTGGCCCGAAGAAAGTGGACTTCGGCCTCAATGGCGACTCGCCATCCGAACGCCCCACCCTGCATGACAACCCGGGCACCTGGCTGGGTTTCACCGATCTGGTCTTCATCGATCCGATCGGCACCGGCTATAGCCGGGCGCTGGTCGACGACAAGCAGGCGACCAAGGACTTCTACAGCACCGACACTGACATCAAGTATCTGTCGCGAATCATGTACGACTGGCTGGTCAAGGACGGTCGCATGGACTCGCGCAAGTATTACGTCGGCGAAAGCTACGGCGGTTTCCGTGGCCCGCGCATTACTGAATACATGCAGACCCAGCTGGGCGTGGCGATGAGTGGTGTCACGCTTATCTCACCGTATCTCGATCCGGGCGCGTGGAGTGACGACACCGTCTCGCCACTGCCATGGATGACCACCCTGCCCTCAATCGCCGCCGCCCATCTGGAACGCCAGGGCGAGCTCAGCGCTGCAACCATGGCGCCGATCATCGCCTACACCCGTGGCGAGTACGCCACCACGCTGATGAAAGGTCGCTCCGACCCCGCAGCCACAGCGGCGATGATCCGCAAGGTCACCGAACTGACCGGCCTCGACCCGCTGTTCGTCAAACGCTCCGGCGGTCGCCTGGAAACCCAGGCGTATCTGCGCGAGGTCTATCGCGCCGAAGGCAAGCTGGGCAGCCGCTACGACTCCAACGTCACCGCGTGGGACCCGTTCCCGTATGCACCGCATCAACAAACCGGCGACCCGATCCTCACCGGCATCATTGCGCCGACCACCTCAGCGATGGTCAACTTCGTCACCCAGACCGTGGGCTGGAAGGTCGAAGGCCGCTACAACGCGCTGAGTTACACCGTCGGTCGGCTTTGGCACGAGGACGACGATGCCCGCGATGGCTCAGTCAGCGAGTTAAGGCAGGCCGTCGCCAACGATCCCAACCTGCGCGTGCTGATCGCACACGGCTGGGATGACCTGTCCTGTCCGTTCATGGTCTCGCTGCTGGCCGTCGACCAGATGCCGGCGATGGGTGACCCGACCCGCGTCCAGGTCATGGAATATCCGGGCGGCCACATGTTTTACGCACGCCCCGACAGCCAGGCCCTTCTCACTGCCGACGTGAAAACGCTTTACGGTGTGCGATAGGGCTGAACTGCTCTGTAGGAGCCCCCTCGCGGGCTCCTACAGGTCGCTCAGCGCGCGACGGTGCTGGCCCGCACCAGATACTGCACGCTGAACATCTGTCGTGCATCTGTCCATACCCGCAATACCGCCAGCCCCGCCCTGGCGGCGAGCGCTGCAAAATCCTCCGGCGAGTATTTGCAGCTGTATTCCACTTGGATGGCTTCATCTGCGCGAAAGCCGATGTTCAGCCGGCCGACTTTCACCTGCTGATCGCAGTGGCTGACAATATGGGTCTCGATGCGGCCGGCCATGCCGTTGTAGTGCGCGCGATGGCCGAACGATGAAAGGTCGAAGTCGCTGCCGATTTCCCGATTGAGCCGAGCGAGCATGTTGAGGGTGAAATCGGCGGTCACGCCGGCGCGATCGTTGTAGGCCGCTTCGAGCGTCGCCGGATCTTTCTTCAGATCCACGCCGATCAGGATGCCGCCGGCATCGCCCATCTCGTTGCGCATCTTGCGCAGCAAAACCGCGGCCTCGCGGCTCTCGAAATTACCGATCGTGGACCCGGGGAAATACACTACAGTACGACGTGCTGCGCGGGGTGGAATCGGCAGCCGCAACGACTTGGTGAAATCAGCACACAAAGGCTGCAGTGGAAGCTGTGGAAACTCCTGTGCCAACCGCTCCACGCTTTGCCGCAGAGGCTCGGGCGATATCTCCACCGGCACGTAGGCGACTGGCTCGTGCAGATGCTGCAGCAGCAATCGCGTCTTGACGGCATTGCCGCTGCCATATTCCACCAGACGAACGTCGCTGCCGAGGGTGTCGGCAATGCCTGCCGAGTGTTCTTCCATCAGCGCTGTCTCGCAGCGCGTGAGGTAGTACTCGGGCTGTTCGCAAATCTGCTCGAACAAGGCCGATCCTCGTTCGTCGTAGAACAGCCACGACGGAAGCCGCTTTGGTTTCAGTCCCAAACCGTGCTGTGCAATTTCCAGAACTTCATTCAAGGGCGGGCGACGATCATCGTCACTCACTCCAAACGGTTGCATGCTGCTCATCGATCCTGTCCCAGTCTTAGCCCGGCAAATTGCCAGCGGGCGTGCGGAGGAAAAAAGTTGCGGTAACTGACCCGAAGATGATCACGCGGCGTGACACACGAACCGCCGCGAAGCACCCACTGGCCACACATGAATTTGCCGTTGTATTCGCCCAACGAACCTGGCAACGGCTTGAAACCCGGATAGCTGACATAAGGCGATGCGGTCCATTCCCACACATCGCCGTAAAGCTGCTTGATGCCATCGTGTTCGGACGCAGGCAGCGGTTGAAAACGACCACTTTCCTGAAGATTCCCGTTGATCGGCACATCCTCTGCCGCCGCCTCCCACTCCGCCTCTGTCGGCAGACGAGCGCCCGCCCAGCGCGCGAACGCATCGGCTTCGTAGTAACTGAGATGGCATACCGGTTCACATGGATCGAGCGCGCGCACGCCGGCGAGTGTGAACTCGCTGGCGAGATCCTCCTGCCAGTAGATCGGACGCTGCCATCCCTCGCCTTGCACCGTCGCCCAGCCATCGGACAGCCATAAACCCGGTTCGCGATAACCGCCCTCGCGCACAAATGCCAGATATTCGGCATTGGTGACCAACCGGTCGGCAAGCGCGTGAGGCTGTAGCAGCGCCCGGTGCCGTGGTGTCTCGCTGTCAAATGCGAACCCATCACCTCGATGACCTATCTCGACAATACCTTCGCGCCCGGAAATGAACTTCACTGGCGCGTGGTTGCTGGTGGTCGATTCAGGAATAGGTCCGCGATAGGCCGGTTGGAGCGGATTGCACCAGAAGGCATGCTTGATGTCAGTCAGGAGCAGCTCCTGATGCTGCTGTTCGTGATGCAAGCCGAGTTCAACCAGAGACATGAGTTCGGGATCCTGGTCACGGTTCAGCAGCTCGCCGACCGAATCGTCTACAAATGCACGATAACCTTTAACCTCTTCCAGCGAAGGTCGCGAAATCAGACCACGCCTGGGGCGTTCATGCATCGGCCCTACCGACTGATAGTAGGAATTGAACAGATAATGCCAGGCCGGATTCTGCGGCTTGTACGACGGCTCGCGGCCGAGTAAAAAGTGTTCAAAAAACCAGCTCGTATGCGCAAGATGCCATTTGCCCGGACTCGCATCGGGCATCGACTGCAGCAACATGTCTTCCGCACTCAAGTGCTTGCACAGCGCGAGCGTCTGCTGCCGCACTTGGTGAAAACGCTCGACAATCGGCGCCATCGCTGGCGTGCGCAGAGCTGTCGTCATGACGAACCCGTCGGGGTCCGGAAACTGACCGTCACGAGAGACTTCATGGAGGCATACCGATGAAAAACATGCGCCCAAGGATGCCGTTCCAACTGTTCACTTCTTGTGATATTTGAGAGGCGGATACTTTGCAGCGTGACTTTTTCGTGTCTGGGCAAGGAGCGCAAATGGCGCGCAGTGTCCGTGACTGGATCACGGCGTCTCTTCAGACCGACGAGGTGCTACTCATGAAGATGCTTTTACCCGCTCTGCTGTTTGCGTTGACAGCAGCCTCGATTACCGCGCAAACGGCTCCGCCCCCTCCGTCATCCACGACCGTGTTGCCGGCAGCGGATTGCATCCGGACCGATCGCATCAATGACTGGCATGTCGTCAACGCGCGCAGTGCCATCGTTCGCACCGGCCCAAAAAATTATCTGGTCACACTGAAAAATGACTGTCCTCAGCTGAGCCATCCACCCGGGCTGATCTTCCGCACCAGCCCCAATCATCAAGGCCTGACCGAAGGGCGCATCTGCGGTTCGATTGGCGAAACCGTGCATTCGCGGGGCCAGCCACCGTGCGCCATCGAGTCGGTAAGGCTGATCGACAAGGTGCATTACAACCAGCTCAGTGACGAAGCCAAGCGCTACCGCAAAGACGGAACGATGCAGAAACACTGAGCACAGAACCGTCGTACAAAGAAAAAGCCCGGCAACGTCGGGCTTTTTCAGGTTCCGTTTTGGTGCCTTGAATCAGTCTCCGTAACCGTCATCGCGAATGTAGCGGGTCTGGTACGGATCGTCGTAAACCTCGGTACGGGTTTCAACCACACGACGGCGTACGACAGGCGGGTCATCCTCATAAATAACGGTGCGTGGCTGGCTGTAGACGACGGGCGCGTCGTAGTAAACAGGAGCCGGCCGGAATGCATTACTGACCAAGCCGATCACCGCGCCGGTAACGATTGCTCCTGCGATCCAGCGCCCACCGCTCCAGTAGCCACGGCCGCCGTGGTATCCGCCGCCGTGGTAACCCCCGTGATAACCGCCATGGTAACCACCGTGATAGCCACCGCCGTAATGACCGTGTCCGCGCGCCGATGCGCTCAACGGCATCGCGATGGCGGCAGCGATACCAAGGCCGATTGCCGCCATCCTGCCGACGCTGAGGAAACCTCTTTTGCTCAAACGCTGGGTCATGATTTTCTCCTGTTCAACGTCGCAATCTTTGAGCGATCAGGCTTAATATGAACTGAAGGGTTCACTTTTTAATTCGGGCGTTATCCCACGGATTGACACCAGGATCCGGCTTGCGCCGTCGCAACAACCAGCAGCCATGAATGTCGGCACGCCGGGCGAAGTCGAACGGAATACTGGGAGCCGTCCAGTCCTCGATATCGAAATGCGCCTCCAATCCAGCACGATCCAGCTTGAAGCGACGGAAATTATTGGAAAAAACAATGATTCCGTCTCGAGTCAGCCGCTCATTGCAGGCTTCAAGCAGCTTGACGTGATCGCGTTGTACATCGAAATCCTCGGCGCGCTTTGAGTTGGAGAAGGTCGGCGGGTCGACAAAGATCAACCCGTAGTAGCCACGATCACGCTGCAGGAATTCCAGCGTATCGAACTGCATTAGCCGATGACTCGAGCCGCTGAAGCCGTTCAAGGCCAGATTGCGCGACGCCCACTCCAGATAAGTGGCCGAAAGATCGACGCTGGTTGTCTCGAGCGCTCCGCCGGCTGCCGCATGGACGCTGGCAGTGGCGGTGTAGGCGAACAGGTTGAGGAAACAACGCCCCTCGGCCAGCTCACCCACTTTGGCGCGTACCAGACGATGGTCGAGAAACAGGCCGGTATCCAGATAATCGGTGAGGTTTACCAGGAACTTCAGCCCGGCCTCATCCACTTCGATGAACTCGTTGCGCTGATCGAGTTGCCCGTACTTCGAGCCACCTTTTCCGCGCTCCCGCATCTTGATCGCAATGCGCTCGCGCGGCACGTCAAGCACTTCACCGGCAACCCGGGCGATCTCACGCACCCGCAGACGGGCCACGTCGGGCGGCACGTCGGCCGGCGCGCGATACTCCTGGATATGCAGGTGATCCTTGCCCTCGGTATCGGCATAGACGTCAATCGCGGCGGCATATTCAGGCAAGTCCTGATCGTAAGCTCGCCAGCAATGAATGCCCTCGCGCGTCAGGCGTTTGCGCAGGTGCTTGAGATTTTTCTCCAGCCGATTCTTCAGCATCTGCGCGCCCGCGGACAGCGGCTTCGGTTCGCGCGGCGCTTCATCGCGTTTACCGAGGTCAAAGGTCAGCAATACGGTTTCCAGAGCGCCGTTGTAAAGCACGTATCGTTTGTCGGCGTGCAGCTGCATGGCGCGCCCCAGCTCCACATCGCCCGCCAGCACGGCAGCACGCCAACCACTGAAGCGTGCTCGCAGAGCGTCGCCCAGAGCGCGATACAACTTCGGCATGTCCGCGCGCTCGCCCATGCGCTCGCCGTACGGCGGATTGGTGATGACCAGTCCGTACTCGACACCGGTCGGCGGCGCGGCATGGATCATGTCCTGCTTGTCGAGCGTGAAGAAACCCGCCACGCCGGCTTCCTGCGCGTTGCGTTTGGCCGTCTGCACCATCCGCGGGTCGGCGTCACTGCCGAAGAAGACACCGGGCAGCGCACGCAAACCCGTTTCCGCCCGCTGGTTCGCCTCGTCGAGCAGGCCACGCCATAACGCGATGTCGTGCTGCTGCCAGCCTAAAAACCCGAAATACTCGCGCCGCAATCCCGGGGCCACATCGGCCGCCATCAACGCGCCTTCGATCAACAGCGTGCCCGAACCGCACATCGGGTCCAGCAGCGCGCCGCCTGCCGCATACACCTCGGGCCAGCGCGCCCGCAACAACATGGCCACAGCGAGATTTTCCTTCAATGGTGCCTCGCCCTGCACTTCGCGCCAACCGCGCCGATGCAGAGGCGAACCGGCCAGATCGAGCGACAAGGTGGCGCGGTCGCGACGCAAACGCACGTTGAGCCGGATATCCGGCTCATCGGTATCGATGTTCGGACGATTTCCGTCACGCTGGCGAAACTGGTCGACCACCGCATCCTTGGTGCGCAAACCGACGAACTGGCTATGGGTGAGCTTGCTCATCGCGGTGCCGGCATCGACGGCAAACGTGCCATGTGCCGCCAGGTGCTCGCTCCAGTCGATGGCCTGCACGCCGCGATAAAGCGCGTCGTCGTCGGCGGCATCGAACTCGGCCAGCGGCAGCAGGATGCGGCTGGCCAGACGGGACCACAGGCACGCCCGATACGCTGTTTCCAGCGTCCCGGAAAAATGCACGCCGGCAAGCGCCTCGCGCACATCGCTGGCGCCGATGGTGACCAGCTCGTCGCGCAGCAGATATTCCAGCCCTTTCGGGCAGGTGGCAAAGTAGTGGCTCATGCGGTGGCCGCCAGCTGGTCAAGCATGGATTGGAATTGGATAGCGATGGTGGCCATGCTGGAGCCGAGGCGATGGTCGTCGTCCACAACCAGTAGCGGCAATTTCCGCCTATTGGCGAAATCGTAGACGCCAGCCACCGGACAGATCTCGTCCCGCCAGCCGTGGATCAAAAGAGTAGGAACCCCGGAACGCAGATCGAACGCTCGCGCATGCCCGGGAATTCCGCGGGGCGTGGCCAGCAGCAGCAGGCCGGCCACCGGCACGTCGAGCGACACCAGACCTGACACAAAAGCGCCCATGCTCGAGCCCACCAGCAACGGCGGTTCTGCAAGCGCTTCGATGGTCGCGCGCAGCCGTGCAATGCGTGGAGCTACGCACTCGGCGTGGCCACGGGCGTCATCAGCACTGTAGTCGGGACGTTGCGTTGTCCAGCCCAGTGATTCGGCCTGGGCGGCCAGTGCACTGACCTTGGTGGCGTCCGGACTGGAGTCCGAGCCATGCGAGAGAATGATTTGTCCGCGCATGGCGGGCTCCGGGAAACGGCTGAATGCAAGGCGAGCATGTTAACAGCAGGCGTTTCCGGTCGACCTTCGAGCATGGCAAAATACCAAGCATGAACCTGACCATTAAAGATGAGCCGCTTCCCTACGCCAACACGCTGCCTGAACGCCCCGTCGATGACGTCGAGCTGGCGGTCATCCACTGTACCGAGCTGCCAAACCTCGCTAAAGCGCGCGAATACGGCGAAAAAGTGGTCCACGCCAGTGGTACTGGCAACAGCGGTCACTACTACATCGATCGCGACGGCAGTATCAGTCGCTATGTGCCCGGCACCCGGATCGCCAATCATATCCGCGGCCACAATCCCTATTCGATCGGAATCGAACTGGTAAACCTCGGTCGATATCCGGAATGGTGGGATTCGCGCCAGCAGGAGATGAAGGAAGCCTATCCAACCGCCCAGATCAGTGCACTGCGCGAGCTGCTTGAGTACCTGCGCGGCGAATATCCGAATCTTCGCAAGATTGCCGGCCACGAGGATCTCGATACCGAGATGATCCCCGCCAGCGACGATCCCTCGCTGCAGGTTCGCCGCAAACTGGATCCCGGCCTGATGTTTCCCTGGGACGAGGTGATGCACGACTCCGAACTGACACGCATCGGCCAAGACTGACCGCGATGGCGTGGCGATGGTCGCGTCCACCGCCGTCGCGCCCGCTATAATCACGCTCTTGTGTGTTTTTTGAGCGCTCCGATGTCACCCAATCACGTCACTGAACTGGTCGAGCTGCTACAGCTCGAGCGCCTGGAAGACAACCTCTACCGCGGCCAGAGTCGCGACATCGGCACCCGTTTCGTGTTCGGCGGTCAGGTGTTGGGGCAGGCGCTGGCGGCCGCACAGCGCACGGTGGACGCTGAGCGTGAGGCGCATTCCCTGCACGCCTACTTTCTGCGTGCCGGCGACATCGAGGCACCGATCGTCTACAACGTGGAGCGCACCCGCGACGGCGGCTCGTTCTCCTCGCGCCGGGTGGTGGCGATCCAGCATGGTCAGCCCATCCTCAATGGTTCGATTTCGTTTCAGACACCCGAGCACGGTGTCGAACACCAGACCTCGATGCCTGAAGTTCCCGCACCGGAAGATATCGAACCGCTGCACCCGCTGCCGCCGGAAGAAGTGGCCCGACTGCCGGTGAAGCTGCAGCGCTGGATGGGTATCGATGGCCCGTTCCAGTTTCGCCAGGTACGGCCGCGCGACGAACGCCATCCGTCCAAGCGACCGCCGATCCAGCACATCTGGTTCAAGCTGAGCTCGCCCATCGACGATTCCGCGATCCTGCATCGCGCACTGCTGGCCTACGCGTCAGACTTCCATCTGATCGGCACCGCCACGCTGCCGCACGGCATCTCCTACCTCACCGACAACGTGCAAATGGCCAGTCTCGATCACGCGCTGTGGTTCCACCGCCCGTTTCGGGTCGACGAGTGGCTGCTGTATTCGTTCGACAGCCCCACCGCCCAGGGCGGACGAGGGCTGGCGCGCGGCCAGATCTTCAGCCGGGACGGGCGGCTGGTGGCCTCCACGGCGCAGGAAGGCCTCATTCGCGTCCGCGGCGGTTAGACTGTTCGCATGCGCCAGATCTATACCTCCCCTCGTCAGCAAAACATCGATTCCGTGGTTGCCCTGATGGCCGAACACGGCATTGAGACCACCGTTACCAATCGCTCCAACTACAACCGGGCGAGCTGGCAGCGCTTCAGCTATTCACAGCGGCATGACAGCAGGGACAACTGGCCCCAGGTGTGGATTACCACCCCCGACGACTTCACCCGGGCTCGTGCAGTACTCCGGGAAATCGGCATCGAGCCGGTCATCCGCCATGCCGACGAACTGGCCGCTGCGCGCAACCCCACGCCGACGACACAGCGTCAACACACGGTTGCCCGCGTTCGTCGCATCGTGCTGCTGGCCGTGCTGGGCGCTTTCGCCATGGTGGTATTGCGTTACATGCATATCATCTGAAAGCGGCGCCGCATTGGCATCGGGCCTCCAAGCGGGCATAGAATCAGAATATGCGATCCGATCAGGCCCGACTTTTCCAGACGCTGCCCCACGCGTGCGGCTACTACGCCGATCGTACGGCACAGAATCTGGTGCTCGATCCCGCTGCACCGCAGCTCGATCAATTGTACGGTCCGGCGCTGGAACGCGGCTTTCGTCGCGCCGGCGGTCATCTGTATTTTCCGCACTGTCCGCAATGCCGTGCGTGCAAGCCATGTCGCATCGATGTCGAGGGCTTCCAGCCCGACCGCGCCCAGCGCCGCTGCCTGAAACGCAACGCCGACCTGGTCGTTACCGAAACTGTTCCCAGCTACAACCGTGAGCGCCACGCTCTCTACGGGCGCTATCTGCAGAGCCGCCATGCAGGCGGCGGCATGGATGACGCCGAGGCAAGCGATTTTCGTCGGTTCCTCACTGCACCGTGGAGCCCCACGGTCTTCCTGGAAGTTCGCCTGAAGGATCGGTTGCTGGCCGTGGCCGTCACCGACGTCTGTCTCAATGGCCTGTCGGCCGTGTATACGTTCTTCGATCCGGACGAAAACGCACGCAGCCTCGGCACCTACGCCATCCTCCAGCAAATCGAACTGGCGCGCCGACGCAGCATGCCTTGGCTTTACCTCGGCTTCTGGATCGAAGGACATCCGAAGATGGACTACAAGCGCCGCTTCCGCCCCCTGCAGCTCCGTGAGGCAGACGGTTGGAAAACCATGTCCTGACCGAGACTGCGCTCGGCGGACATCAGTCGGCGGTGCCGGTCTTGCCAGCCGTAGGATACGGAAACAGCTTTTCGAGCGGCATCGAGATGCCATCGTCGCCGACCACGCGGCAATGACTGCGATCAAGTTGCCTCGGGTCGTCGACACCACAGCTATGGGCGATGATGCCGACCTCGCGCATGACGTTGCGCGCGTAGTGAAAGACCTTCTCGCTTTTGTCCGTGACCACGAGGCCGCGCTGCAGCTTTGGGTTCTGCGTGGTGATGCCGGTGGGACAGGTGTTGCGGTTGCACTGCAGTGACTGGATGCATCCCATTGACAGCATGAAACCTCTGGCACAGTTGACGAAATCCGCGCCGGTCGACATCGCCCGCGCCACGTCGTAGGCCGTGATGCACTTGCCCGAGCAGATCACCTTGATGCGTTGCCGCAATCCTCTGGCAATCAAGGTGTCGACCAGCTCCGGCAGGGCCTCGTGCAGGGGCAGCCCCACACCCTCCATCAGCGTCTGGGGCGCGGCGCCGGTGCCACCTTCGGAGCCGTCGACAATGATGAAATCCGGCGCGCTCTCGATACCGCGTCGCGCTACCTCGTCGCACAACTCCTCGATCCACTGCATGCCGCCGAACACGGCCTTGAAGCCGGTGGGCTTGCCGGTGAGATCACGGATATGGTTGATGCTGTCCATCAGCTGCGATACGTTGGCAATATCCAGATGCCGATTGGGGCTCTGCGAGTCTTCCCCCACCGGAATCCCGCGAATCGCGGCAATCTCGGCGCTCACCTTGGCACCCGGCAACAATCCGCCCATGCCGGGTTTGGCGCCCTGTCCCAGCTTGATGCTCACCATCCTGACCTGTTTGTGCGCGCAGATTGACAGCAGCTTGTCGTCATCGAGCTGACCGTCTGGCGTGCGCACGCCGTATTTGGCGGTACCGATTTCGAACACGATGTCGCAACCGCCTTCAAGGTGGTATGGCGCCAGCCCGCCCTCCCCGGTGTCCATCCAGATGCCTGCTTTCGCGGCACCGATCGAAAGCGCCCGCACCGCCGGTGCCGACAACGCCCCGAAACTCATCGCGGAAATATTGAAGAACGCCGCGTGGTCATATGGCTCGCGCGCGTACGGCCCGATACGAACGGGCTTGGGCTTTACGTCGAGATCGCCCAGCGCGGGAAAGGGGGCGTTGACGAAAAACGGCACACCCTCGGCGCGCAAATCGCGGGTGGAGCCGAAAGCGTTGGTGTTCTCCGCATTCTTCGCGGCACGGTAAACCCAGACTCGCTGCGCACGATTGAACGGCAACTCCTCACGATCACTGGAAAAAAGGTACTGACGAAAGAATTCTCCCAAGTGAAGAAACCAGTAACGGAAGTGTCCGATGACCGGAAAGTTGCGCAGTACTGCATTGGTGGTCTGGTTTCGATCCACGATCCAGGTGGCCAGCAGCACCACGATCGCAATCGCCAGCAACAGCAGCGCGAACGCCACCCCGAGCTCGACCAGTACCACCAGCCAGTGTGCAAATCCTGTTGAATTCAAGCTTGCTCTCCATCAAGGGCGTTGAACGTCCGAAGCGATCACGCAAGGCAAATATCAGTCGACACTACCAGCCAATCACAAGGCGACCCGCAATTTGGCTGCCGCGCGGATGGCTTTGGCAACGGCGGCATCGATGTTGTCGGCGCGGGCCAGTGTCACTCCCATGCGACGTCGGCCACTGACCGCGGGTTTGCCAAACAGCCGCAATTGCGTATCGGGCTCGGTCAGCGCCTCGGCCACGCCGTGATAGCGCGGCGCCGTACCTTCGCCTTCGGCAAGTACCGCACAGGATGCGGAAGGTCCGTACTGATGAATCACCGAGATCGGCAAGCCAAGAATGGCCCGCGCGTGCAGGGCGAACTCGGACAGCTCCTGCGATATCAGGGTCACCAGGCCGGTGTCATGCGGCCGCGGGCTGACCTCGGAGAAAAACACCGCGTCCCCCTTCACGAAAAACTCGACCCCGAACACGCCACATCCGCCCAGTGCGGCAGTGACCGCCCCGGCCTGTCGCTGCGCCTCGGCCAACGCGACGTCGCTCATGGGTTGCGGCTGCCATGATTCACGATAGTCCCCGTCTTCCTGACGATGTCCGATCGGTGCGCAGAAACTCACGCCGTCGACATGGCGCACCGTGAGCAAGGTGATTTCGTAATCGAAGGCGATAAACCCTTCGACGATCACCCTGCCCTTGCCCGCGCGCCCGCCGGACTGCGCGTACTGCCACGCCTGGTGCAGATCCTCGTCGCGGCGCACCACGCTCTGACCCTTGCCTGACGAGCTCATCACCGGCTTGATCACGAACGGATAGCCAATATCCGCAACCGCCTCGCGATACTCGGCTTCGCTGTCGCAAAACCGGTACGGCGAGGTGGGCAGTTGAAGTTCTTCCGCAGCGAGTCGGCGAATGCCCTCGCGGTCCATCGTGAGCCATGCGGCGCGTGCGGTTGGAATTACCCGCTGCCCCTCCTTCTCCAGCTCGATAAGGGTAGCGGTATGGATGGCTTCGATTTCTGGCACCACCAGATCAGGCTTTTCCTGCTCGATCAACGCACGCAACGCATGGCCATCGAGCATGTCGATCACATGACTGCGATGGGCGACCTGCATCGCCGGCGCATTGGCATAGCGGTCGACGGCGATGACCTCCACCGCGTAGCGCTGCAGTTCGATCGCCAGCTCCTTGCCCAGCTCGCCGGAACCCAGCAGCAGCACGCGAAATGCGCGGTCGGAATATGGCGTGCCAAAGGGTTTCATCTGAATACTGCTCCCAGCCAAAGCCACCATTGTAGGACGAGGGCAAACACGAGTCCGGGAACGCAACGTTCGCCGCTTCAAGCCACTATTTGTCAGTCAAAGTGCCCGCATGTGATATCTATTTGATATCAACTTTGCCCAACTTCAGGGGGATCAGATCATGAATCCAGAGCGAGTCTGCGCTGCGTCAGATGGCGCAGAGTTATCCCTACGACGCCCAGGATGATGGCCTGCCCTCGCTGCGCAGTAAGAGCGATGTGACCAACTCGCATTTGCGTGACCAGATCCAGACCCGTCACGGCAAGGCCGGTGTGGAAGTGGTCGAGGCACGAATCAGCCACCTTGCCTATGCCCAGGAAATTGCCCGGGCAATGCTGCAACGGCAGCAAGCGGGAGCGATCATCGCCGCACGCACCAAGATCGTAGAAGGTGCAGCAAGCCTGGTGGAGATGGCAATGAACCAACTCAGCCGACGTGGCGTGGTTGAACTCGACGAAGAGCGCAAAGCGGCCATGGTCAGTCATTTGCTCGTGGTGCTGTGCGGGGAACGCGGCACTCAGCCGATGCTGAACACCGGCACGCTCTACTAACAAAGCGACGTCTGCAACTGCGGCGCACCGCAATCCGGTCCCTCCAAGCCTCAAGGCGCGGCGGGATGCGTCACTGAGCCGGCATGACTGCAGAGAAAAAAGCCTACCCCTTGCGCATTAACGCCATCGTTCTCGAAGCGATGCAGCGCTGGTCCGACGATGAACTTCGTAGTGTGAACGCCCAAATCGAATACGTACTGCGCGATGCGCTGCGCAAGGCGGGGCGGCTGAAGGCTGGCAAGATCGAGCCGACCATCGACGATGGCGACGAGTGACCCGCAACACGGAAACCAGACAACGGCATCCGCAGTTGGATACAAGTTGCGCCACATGCCAGCGACACCGGCGTCGGCTGACGAACCCACGCAGTCAACGATGCTGTATCTGAAACAACTGCGCTGAGCGAATGCACCCGGAGCAGGCCATGCCGATCATGCCACCCACCCTGCCGGTGCGCGGCCCGCATCTGAAGCTGGCCTTGCTGCTGGCTGCCGCTGGCCTGCTGGCCACGCTCGCGTTATGGCCACACCTGCTGGTACTGATGCCAGAGAAGCTCTCCGCGTTGCCGGTTTCACTCCCGGTGGCGATCGCCACGCAGACGGTCAAGGCCGGTGTGTTGTGCTGGCTGCTGAGCTGGCTCGGCCTGTTTCTTGGGGCCAGACATGGTCTGGGCGCGCCATGGCTACGTGCATGGATCTATCGGCGCGAGCGTGATCCCGCATGGCCATCTCACTGGTGGATGGCGGCAGCGCTCGGCGCGGCAGCCGCGTCGTTGGTTGCCGCCTTGTCACTAGTTGGCCGTCACTGTCAACGGATCATGCAGGCACCGCTCGGGCTGGGCCTGGCGTGGCGCGCTGGCATCATTCTACGGCGGCATCGTCGAGGAAGTGGAGTGCCGCTTGCTGCTGGCCAGCCTCTTTGTGTGGCTGTTGGCGCGCTTCAGGCACAGCGCCACAGCGCCATGGATGTTCATCCTCGCCATCGCGCTGGCACGTTCTGTTCGGCGCGGGCCATCTCCTCGCGGCGCTCGCCATCGGGATGGCCCACACGCCGCTGCTGGTCGGCAAGATCGTGTTGCTGAATGCGATCGTCGGGCTGGTCACCGGCACGCTATTCTGGAAATACGGTCTGGAGCACGCCATGCTGGCGCACTTTTGCGCGGACCTGGTGCTCCACGTCGCCCTGCCTCTGGTGGGCATGGGCTGATCAAAGATGGGCTGATCAAACAGGCGCAGATCTCTCACGCTCAACGAGCGGCGACGGCCACCGGCTGAAATTCGGGCAGCTTGAGCACACGCATGGCAGGTTGTTGATCACTGGTGACGAACAGCAAGGAACCCTGGCTGGAGATCGACCTGACACCGGATAACCCTTCTGCGGCGCCCAGCCGATGTAGCGGCCGACCGTCGTTGGCATCGTACACAACGAGCTCAGCGGTAGTCGGATCGACCACCAGCAGCCAGTCGTGGCTGGCATCCTGAAAATGTACGAGCGGCTGTATCTGCGCAGCGCTCCGTTGTTCCTCCACCGCTGGCGACAGCCAAAGGCCAAGCATCAGAAGCGTCAGCACGGCAATCCCGCTCCACCACAGGCCAGGGTGGCCCAATGACCATGAGGCATGGGAACGATGACGAAGAGCGATCTGCATGTTCATGGCCGGACTTTCGCAGCGGGCAGTGACACGCCGGTGACACCTGCAAGAATTAAATGTTACCGCTGCGCAGCGTCCAGCCAAGGGCCATCCAGCCGATGATGAAAGCGAGTCCCCCGAACGGCGTGATGATCCCCGTCCAGTGCGGTGCTCCGAGCGCCAATGCGTAGAGGCTTCCACTGAAAAGCACAATGCCGATGCCGAACCCCGCCACCGAAACGCGCCCACTGCGACCTCGCCCGAAACGCACTGCCAATACCAGTGCCAGCGCATGCCAGATGTGGTAGTTCACCGCGGTATGCCAAAGCTCGCGAGCCTGAGGATCCAGCACGCCTTGCAGCGCGTGCGCACCGAAGGCGCCGAGAAGTACCGCGCTGGCGCCTGCCGTGCCCACCAGCAGGCCAGCGCGGTTGCTGACAATTTGTCGCATCGTGTCGGAATCCCTTGTGTGAGCTGCCCGGCGCCGTATGCTTGGACAGATGAAGATCACGAATTCTCGCACGAAGCCCTTTTCCTCACGCCTCACCCTGCTGCTGTTGCTCCTGGTGGTGCTGCTCGGCGGCTGCCAGCGCAGCGAACCGCTGCCCTTGCGGCTGACCAACATCAGCGGGCACATGCCGGACCTCGACTTCAAACTCACCGATGACCAGGGCAAGGCGGTGACTGGCGCAGATTATCGCGGCAAGGTGGTGCTGCTGTATTTCGGGTACACCCATTGCCCCGATGTCTGCCCGTTGACGCTGGCCCAACTGCACGTGGTGATGCAGCGACTGGGGCCACTGGCCGACGATGTGCGAATTCTCTTTGTCAGCGTCGATCCCTCGCGCGACACGCCGAAAGTGTTGCACGCCTACGTCCACGCCTTTGACTCTCACGCCATCGGCCTGACTGGCACAGCTGGCGCAACCGAAGCACTGAGCAAGCGCTATCGCTCGGCCTTCACTCGCGAACCCGCTTCTGCTGATGGTAACTACGAGGTCAGCCACAGTTCGGCGATTTACGTCTTCGATCGCAACGGCAAGGCACGTGTACTGGCGACACCATCCGCCTCGCACGACGACCTTGTGCACGATCTGCACCTGCTGCTCGACCATGGAGTGAGCCAATGAAGTCTCCAACCCTTCCCCTGCTACTGGCCGGCTTGCTGATGTGTTCTGGCACCCACGCCACCGACGCTGCCCACGTGTACGCCAGCCACGCCTGGATTCGGGTGCTCCCCGGCAACCTGCCGGCAGGCGCCTATGTGACGCTAAAAAACGACGGTGACCAGCCGGTCGCCCTGAAGACTGCCAGCAGCCCTGCCTATGCCAGCGTCATGCTGCATCACAGTTCCACCAAGGGTGGCATGAGCAAGATGACCATGGTCAAGTCGCTCGCCATTCCTGCACATGGGAAAGTCATACTCGCCCCGGCGGGCTATCACCTCATGCTGATGCAGGCAAAGGCAACCGTGAACCCTGGCGACACCGTCGAGGTGACCTTGAAATTTGACGATGGCAGCACCCTGTCAACTGATTTCAGGGCGCGGCCCGCCAACGCCTTGAATGACGGCGAGACGTCGGGAAGCCCTGCGCACTGAGGAAGCCGGCTAGTGTCCGTCGCCAGCATCGGCCACCGACAGACGCGTCGCCGGCTGGCGCCGAAGCACGCTCCCCGATAGGCGCCCCCTGCGCGACAGGCGCAGCCAGTGCCGCAACGCCATCAGACCACCGATCGATTCAATCATGGCGGCCGGCACCCAGGTAATCAGGCCCCCGACCAGCTGCCCGGTGAGCACATCGAAGCTGAAAGCACGACCGCAGATTTCGAATATCGGATAGAGATCGGTTCTAGAGAAGGTGACGATGGCGCCAGCCAGTATCTGCGGCGTCATGGTGATCGCTGGCGAGAGCACGCGCATCCCGGCCACCATGCGCCCCGGTGGGTGCGGGCGATGATCGAGCACCAGCGACCAGTAGGCAAAGCCGCTGACAAGCATGGTCCAGTTCATGAACCGGTACACCCGCCAGTCGAGCATCGCCAGAGTTTGCAGATCGGGGATGAGCCAGATCAGCACGAAAACGACGAACAGCACCGATGCCACGGTGGGATTCATCAGTAAACCCATTACCAGCCGCCATGGCCATGAACGCTGCAGCGGCTGAAGAAAACGCACGCGCCAGCGCAGCGGCAGACCGGCGCGCAGCGCACTGACCGGAAAGGCGGTGACAATCAGCAAAGGCGCAACGTGGTGCAGCAGCAACTGCTGCAGGCGATGCATGAAGAACTCATGCTCGGCGTAATAATCGAGATAGGTATGCAATGAGAGATAGATGATGGCCATGCCGGACCAGAACGCCAGCTTGCGGCTGAAACTCACCTGCAGGCGACGGCTACCGCGCCAATAGAGCACGCAGGCCAACAGGAACGTCGCAAGAAAAACCCACGAAAATTCCCACGGCACGATCCATTTCAACAACGTCGCCATCAATTCATTGCACCCGCATGTACCCGTCCACCGAACCGTTAACCGCTAGCTCGCCAGCATAATCGCGCGTGCGATCGGCGTCTGCATGATCGACGTCACCAGGTTGCGACAGATTGCCGCCATTACCGTTGCATTCGGCTGCGCCGTCCGCGACGCCAGCCGAAAATCAGGCCGATCAGGACCAACAGACCGGGCACCAGCACAATATTGATCACCTTCAGGCGCAGCCCAAGTGCATCGATCTCGGCGTTGAGCTGATGTTGCACGTCACGCAATTCCTTGTTGATGGCCAGCTGGCGCTGCCTGAACTGCTCGATCTCGCTGTGCTGCTCGGGCGTCATCGTGCTTGCGTGGCGGCCCTTGGATGGCTGCAATTCATCCAGCCGACGGCGTGTATCGGCCAGCTCCTGCTCCAGCTCCTGCTCTTTCTGCAGAAACTTCTGATCTGCCACGTTGCGCAAGGCCTGAACGCGGGTAAATGGCCGCTGCGACGTGGACCGTCCGCGGATCGAAAGCAAGGCCGACGAGCCGCTGAGGTTGTCAACCAGATTCGTCACGAAATCGCCGTTGTTGGCAAAAATACGCATCATCTGCTGGCCGAGCATCGTTTGCGGTTCAACCCACAATCGATCGCTGAGCATGTCCGTGTCCGCGACCAGGATGATCTCCGCATTTGGCGCCGACCGGGCCTTGTATCCCGGGCTGCCAGCGCGTTCCGGAAATGCACTGTTAAAGGTTCCGCGCAGACGTGCAGCCAGTACATAGTGCGCATTGTCCGGCTTGTAGTCCTGCAGCAGCCGGGTCGGATCGCCTGCCGCATCGAGCACGCGCTGCGTCGGTACGACCTCAGCTTCCGCACTGCTCTGAAGCAACGGAATCAGGCGCGTCTTCGCCGTCGCCGTCAAATCGAAGTAGCCAACGGTGGACACGTTGATTCGCTGCAGGCTCGCTGTCACCACATCATTGTGATTTAGCTCTTGAACGCCGAGGTCAAGCATCGCCGGATGGTTGAGGTTGCTGCCGGACAGTTCGATCTGCAGCGCGCGGGCACGATCCAGCACCACCTTCTGCGGGTCGTAGCTCACCCCCCACGCGTTGAAAAGACGGGACAGGTTCGAGCTGTGATCCGGTACCGTGACGCTGTCGGGCGCATACGGAGAATTGTCCAGCTCGGCATCGGGGTCGACGAATACCGCCAGATGCCCACCGTGCAGAACGTATTGATCGATCGCATATTGCGCATCGGCTGATAGGTCTTTCGGCTGGATCAGCAGCACCACCTTGATGCTTTCGTCGATTGTCTTGAGCGACGCGGGATTGAGTGTTTTTACATCGAACAGTTGATCGAGCTGCTGCAAAATCGACCAGCGCTGCTCGCTGAGGATCGGATTTCCTTCAACCGGCAAGGAGCTGATGACGGCGATAGTCGGCTTGCTGGCCTGATTCAACTCGTACAGCAACTTGGCAATGTCGTACTCGAGAAAGGCTTCGCGTGACGGGTCGAAAAAAGGGATCGACAGCGATCGTTCCGCCAGACGGTCACCCATGTTGCCACCGTCGGCTTCGCCCGAGAGTGCGCTCCCGGCCAGACCGAAAAACACGCGTTCGCCATTGCTGCCGCCATTGGCTGCATTCAGTCCAGCCCCTTCAGCGCTCGCCTCGTCGTCGGAGTAAGGCACTGGATCAATGACCTGCAAATGGATCCGACCATGCGAACGCGCCACCATTTCTTGCAGCATCTCGTTTACGCGTTGCTCATAGCTGCGCAGTTGCGGCAGGTCCCGTGCGGCGTGGCTGGAAAAATAGAGGGTTAGCCGCAAGGGACGTTGCAAGGTGTCGACGATATGCAAGGTTCCGGGCGTAAGTGTGTACAGCTTGTCAGTGGTGAGATCGATGCGTGAAGCATTCAGCCAGCGGCTGCTGACAACAATCAGGGGCACAAACACGAGCACCAGCAGCACCAATCCCGCTTGCAGGGTCCTGCTTCGGGTAAGACGCAATGGCTTGAGAAACATGGGTGGAAGGCGAAAGCGAGTCATGGCGTCAGCGCGTCCGCTTTATGTCGAGCAACAGCACGCCCGCGATCAGCCAGCCGATCATGCTGAGGACGAAATAGACCATGTCACGAAGATCCAGCACCCCTCGCGAAATCGCCTCAAAATGACGAAGCATCGACAGATGTGCCACCGCGTTCACCAGCCGGCGCGGCACCGTGCCCTGGAAGAAATCCAACACCTGCGGCTGGCCGACCAGAATCAGCAGCACACAGACCAGAGCGGTGAGAATGAACGCCACCACCTGACTGCGCGTAAGTGCCGACATGCAGGCACCTATGGCAATGAAGGTACCCGCCATCAGCCAGCTGCCCAGGTAGCTGGAAAGAATCACACCGTTGTCCGGGGCACCCAGATAATTGACCGTGATCCAGATCGGAAACGTCAGCGCCAGCGCCAGCCCGATGAACAGCCAGGCAGCGAAGAACTTGCCCAGCATGGCCTGCCACAGTGACAGCGGCAGCGTCAGCAGCAGTTCCAGAGTGCCACCATTGGTTTCCTCTGCCCACATGCGCATGGTGATGGCCGGCACCAGAATCAGATAGAGCCAAGGATGCATCACGAAAAAAGGCTGCAGATCGGCTTGCCCACGCTCGTAAAAATCACCGGCATAAAACGTCAGGATGCCGGCAAGCGCCAGGAAGATGACCAGAAACACGTAGGCCACCGGGGTGACAAAGTAGCTGCGCAGTTCCCGGCGCATCACCGCAGACACGGGACTCATGGCTCGGCCTCGGCGCCTTTGCTGTCGCCGACCGTGATCTGGCGGAACACCTCATCCAGTCGACCGCGCTCGAGCTGAATTTCCGAGATCTCCAGACCTTGCTGCCGCAGCAACGTTTCCACCGGTTCGAGAATGTGCTCGCCTTCGCGGGGAAACACCGTAATCCGGCCGTCGAGTGGGTCCACCTCGATGCTCGACACCTGCGGCAATCGACCCAGCATTTCCTGCGACATGGCGCTGCCCGGCGCGCTGAATGACACCGCGCCATGGTAGCGCGAGCGAGCTTCCAGCTCGGCAGGCGTGGCATCGGCAAGCAACTTGCCGCGCGCGATGATCACCACCCGGTTGCACAGCGCATGCACTTCTTCCAGCAGGTGAGTGGAAATCAGAATCGTTCGATCGCGTGCCATGACGTCAATCAACTGGCGAACAGCGTGTTTCTGGTTGGGGTCGAGGCCGTCGGTAGGCTCGTCGAGCATCAGTACCGGCGGATCATGCAGGATCGCCTGAGCCAGTCCGACTCGCCGCCGAAGCCCCTTCGAAAGTGTTTCGATACAGGCATTAAGCACCTCTTCCAGCTGAAGTTGCTGCACCACGGCGTCGAAGCGACGAAAACCTGCGTCCGGCTTGAGACCCCGAATGTGCACGATGAATTGGAGAAACTCGCGCACTGTCATCTCGCCGTAGCTTGGCGCGCCTTCGGGCAGATAGCCCAGCGCGCGCTTTACCTTCAACGGCTCCTTGCTGACGTCGTACCCGCACACGCGAGCGGAGCCCGATGTCGGCACGAGAAAACCCGCAATCAGGCGCATGGCAGTGGACTTCCCCGCCCCATTGGGACCAAGCAGCCCCAGCACCTGGCCGGGTTCGACACACATGGTCAGCGCGTCAACGGCGGTCAGGTTGCCATAGCATCGGGTGAGCTTGTCGGTTTCGATCATGTCCGGTGCTGGCTTTGGCGAAATAAAACGAGAGACCCGGCCGGACCTTGGGGAGCAGCCTTGAATGTAACCCAACTCGCTAGTTCAGTAGATCTCACCCCACTGAAGCGTGAGTTGACAAGAATCACGTGATCCAGAATGTGAAAAGGCCCTTCCTCAACGGAAGAGCCTTCACAAGTCTGTTTCACGCGACCGCTTATTCGCCCGCGCTTGCGGCCTCAGAGGGAGCACTGCTGCCGGCAGCCGGCGCACTGCTACTTGCCGGGGCTGGGGCAGTAGCGGACGAAGCGGGGGCATCGCCGTTGGTGTCTTCCAGCGACGGTGGCTTGATGCCTGCTTCCTGCTCTGGCGTCTGTGCCGGAGCATCCGTCACCGGCAAAAAGACGTTGTATTTCGCGTAGGTGGTGATGTTCCCGCCATCATCGACCACTTCCGGCTGCACCAGGATGTCGTAGGAACGATTGACCACCACGTCAAACTGGTAGCCGTGCGTCTGCGCGTAAGCCTTCAACATGTCGCGGATCTGAGGTACGCCGGCGAACGTGCCGTTCCAGACGCCCATCAGGGCGGAGCCACCGAAGGCCAGGGTAGCGCGCACATCGTTGTCCACGACCAGCCGACCTTGACTATCCTTGCTACCGACAGCGATCTGGGGGGCGGCAGCGGCGCTGCTTGCTGCGGCCGGACCAGTGCTGCTTGGCTCGGCCGGCGCCGCGGTCGCCTCTTCCAACGTAAGCGGGGTTGGAGCCGTCAGCTGCTCGCTCTGACCGGCCAGCGTCAGTGTACTCGAGTCAATCGGAAAGGCCACATCGAAGGTGTAGTTCTCATCACCATAATTGGAGGTGATCAGAATGCGCGGACCGGTAATGTTCACGCCGAGCTTCTTGGCCGCGGCGTCGATCTGGGTCTTGGCTTTTTCCACGGCCTCATTCAGACCATCCAGACCGTCCTTGCGGGCAATCGAGGTTGAGACTAGCAGCACGGGGGTCGGCTGGGTCTGCTCGATGTAAGGCACCAAGGGGCTGTAGTCGATGTTCGGAACACCAGCCAGAACGTTCTGGAGATTGTTCAGCCCGAACTGGATGAACTGATCGGGGTCACCGTGGATGTACAGGTTGGCGAACCGGTTAACCAGGTTCCAGCCGTAAGCCACGTCATAGGACCAGGTGACCTCGGTGAGCTGGCCGCGGCTGCCCTGACGCTTCATGTCGAGCGTGAAGTGCTTGTCCAGGCCACGCCATGGGCTATCCAGGTTCCAGATGATGCTCGCGTCGTTGGTCGTACTCTGGATCTGGTCGAACCCGGGCTTCGCACTGGCGATCGTCAGGTTGCCCTTGCCCACCTTGTCGTTGCTGCTGTCCCAGCTGATTTCGGCACCCGGGCCGTAGGCCTTGCCCGAAAAACTGAACTTCACGTCCTTGTCCATCGAGCGCAGGGCCGAGTAGTCCGGCAGGCGGCGATAGTTGTCGAGTACGTCATAGACCTGACGCATGTCCTTGCCGATAACCAGCGAACGCTCAACATGACCACTGCTGGGCATAACTACCGCTGCCACCACACCGATCACCACAACGATGATCAGAGCAACCAGAAATTCAAAGACACGCATCATTCCAGAGTTCTCCGAAGCGTCTTTACGCCATACCTTAAAATGTCGTCCCAACCGCCGTACAGGCCTGCCCTAAGGGCGTGGAAGGGGGTCGGCAAACGCCGAAGTCAAGGATGTTACTTGCTCACGGGCTGGAACGCTATCCGCAACCATCAGAGACATCGGACGGTTGAAAATCGAGCTGCAGCAAGCCGCGTGCAGATCGGCCCGACATTCTTCAGGGCCGCACACCCCGGCTCAGACGATGCCCATTTCCAGCGCTTTCAACACGGCACGGGTGCGATCACGCACCCCCAGTTTGGAGAGAATGTTGGAAACGTGGTTTTTCACCGTTCCCTCGGCCACTTTGAGGGAATTGGCAATTTCCTTGTTGCTGTACCCGCCTGAGAGCAGCCGCAGGATCTCGGTCTCCCGTTCCGTCAGCGGATCGGGCTGTTCCAGGCTGGTAAACTGGTTCTGCATACGCGCAACACCAGCCATCAGGCGCTGGGTCACCATCGGCGCCACCAGCGAACCGCCGGCTGCCACCGTACGTACCGCTTCGACCAGTTGCTCCAGCGACACGTCTTTGAGTAGATAGCCGCGCGCACCGGCCTTGAGCCCCTGCAGCACCAGCTGATCGTCATCAAAGGTGGTGAGAATGATGGTTGGCGGCAGTTCGCTGCGGGCGGACAGCGCCTGCAGTACTTCCAGTCCGCTCATGTTGGGCATGCGCAAGTCCAGCAACACCACGTCGGGCTTGATGTGCGGAATATCCTGCACGGCTTGCGCGCCATCGGAGCATTCAGCCACTACCCGGATGTCCTCGGACAGATCGAGCAGCGAACGAACCCCCTGGCGAACCAGATTCTGGTCGTCGACGAGACAAACGGAAATCATCGTGAATCCTCGAGCAATCGTGAATCGGGAGCGGCACACGGGACGGTGAAGTTCACCACCCTGCGGCAACGCATTCTTGCATGCTGCGGGCAGCCGCCTACACTACGATACATTCAACGCCGGTGGTTCAAATCGTGAGGGCGCATGAGCCAGCGCCGCCTTCTCGCCCAGCGGCAGGCGTATGGTCAGCGCGAAGCCACGACTCGAGCCCGTGTCCAGAGTCAGACTGCCGCCAAGCTCAAGCAGCCGCTCGCTCATCCCGGACAGGCCATTGCCCGGCTCCAGCTTGTCTACTCCCCGCCCATCGTCACGCGCGTGCAGTCCGACCAGACTTTCGCCCGCATAAGCAAAATTCAGCCAGAGGTTGCGCGCGCCAGCATGCCGGGCGGCATTGGTAATGATTTCCTGCGCACAGCGCAGCAGTACCTGCGCCCGCAGCGGATCCTCGACGCTGAAACGCGGCGGCATGATGACGTGGACATTCAGGCCGGGCACCCCGTCGGTGAGCCCGCGCAGAGCCTGGGTCAAATCGATGGCGTCATCCTGCCTGAGCTCGCTTACTGCCTCACGCACGTCAGCCAGCAAGTGCTTCGCCGTGCTCTGCGCCTTGCGCACATGAGCGCCTGCAGCTTCATTGGTGAGATGACTGGCCACTTCCAGGTTCAGGCTCAACGCGGTCAGGTGGTGACCAATCAGATCGTGCAGATCCCGCGCGATCCGCATGCGCTCGGCGATCCGGCTGGATTCGGCGAGCAGCGCGCGGGTGGCGCGCAGTTCGGAGTTCAACCGTCGCTGGACTTCGCGCTGCTCGGCTTGCTGGCTTGCAACGGTCGAGGTGACAAACACCAGCACGGAGATGCCCAGATAGATACTGGCCTGCAGGAAACCAAGCGCGATACTGTGATCGTACTCAGGAAATGTGGCGAAGACGGCAACCAGGCTCAGATGCTGCAACACCAGCCAGAAAGCCGCCAGCCAGAAGCGCAGCAGCCAAGGAAGAACCAGCGACGCCACCACCATCAACATGGCCGACAAGCCGCTGTGGCTATACCATCCCACCGCGACTGCCGCCGCCGTCATCAGGGTCAGGCCGAGCAGTTTCAACACCGGATAGCGGCGCGAGCCCAGATTGCTGGTCAGCAACCAGTACATCAGGCCGAATACCAAGTAGCAAAGCGTCCACAGCAACAGCGAAAAGTTTGGTCGCTGCAGCTGGTTCAGACGCTCCGTGGCCCAATTGGTAATCAACGGAGTGCCGACCGACAGATAGGTGAAGAAGCCCGCGTAGCGGAGCAGTCGTATGTGATTTAAAAATGGCCAGCGCATGAACGCATCATTGGTCGTGGCGACGTTTAGCGCAATGCGCGAAAAGTCATGGGCGACAGTGAGCTCGATCCGCTCCCTTTACGAACGTTTCACATGTCCGCTGGCTCGTGTGCCGACTACGGTCGCATGTCATAATGCGTTCTTGTGCGAGGCCAACTATCGGTCTTGTCCCCCGAATTCACTATTGCGGAGCAACCAATGGCCCTTGCCATCCGCGACGTGCGCGAGCACGACCTGGATGCCGTACTGGCGCTCAACAACGCCGCCGGTCGCTCCATCCTCGCCCTCGATGCGCGTCAGTTGCGCTATCTCCACGACCACGCCGACTACTTTCGGGTAGCCGAAGTGGACGGCCAACTGGCAGGTTTCCTGATTGCGCTGCGAGAAGGCGGTGACTATGAAAGCCCCAATTACCGCTGGTTCGCCAAGCACTACCCGCAGTTCGTCTATATCGACCGGATCGTGATCGCCAACGCGTATCGCCGACATGGTCTTGGTCGCATCTTCTATTGCGATGCCCACAGCTACGCTGAAGTGCGTGTGCCCCTGCTTGCCTGCGAGGTGTTCCTTGAGCCGCGGGACGACGTTGTGGTGCTTTTCCACGGAACGTACGGATTCCAGGAAGTTGGACAGCAGCGTATGGGAGAGGACGGTCCCAAGGTCAGCCTGTTGGCGAAAGATCTTCCCAGCTACGCCTATGTACGCGACACCTGGCTCGAGAATGGCGGCTTGCCCGACGTTCCTTGGCTGGCCGAGCGTGAACGCCATCGCGTGCGCAAGCCCAAGGCACGCCGCGTAACCGGAGACCCGCGTTGATGAATGCACGAGTGGAAACTCCCGACGCCTGCGACTTGCGTTTCGGGCAGGTGGGCATGGCCTGTGTCCGCGTTCGCCGCGTCGACGCAGCCGCACTGTGTGACGAACTTGAGCGCCGCGTTCGCGCCGCCCCGCAGATGTTTGCCCGCGCCGCTGTGGTGCTTGACCTGAGCCACCTGCTCGATTTGCCGGATGACGGCGCCGTTGACGCACTGCTCGAAGCTGTCCGCAGCGCCGGCATGTTGCCGGTCGGGCTGGCGTACGGCACCAGTGACACCGAGGCGCTGGCCAAGCGCATGGGTCTGCCGCTAATCGCCAAGTTCCGCGCCGCTTACGAGCCGACCAACCCGACCGCTACCGTTGATCCGGCACCACGCGACGAATCAGCAGCGCCCATGATCGAGCGCGAGACCATACTCTCCGCGCCACAGCCAGGCAGTCTCCTCGGTGCCCAGCATCACAATGGCTCAGTACGGTCGGGGCAGCAGATATACGCACGCGACCGCGACCTGATCGTCACCGGCGCCATCGCCAATGGCGCCGAGGTGATTGCCGACGGCAACATTCACGTCTACGGCGGTTTGCGTGGGCGCGCCATGGCCGGTGCCCAGGGCGACGAAAAGGCTCGCATCTTCGTTTCCGAGTTCCGCGCGGAGTTAGTGGCGATTGCCGGGCAATATCGCGTGTTCGAGGAAATTCCTGACGACCTGGAGGGCCAGTCCGTGCAATGCTGGCTCGAGGGCGACAAGCTGTTGATCGCCAAGCTGTAATCACCTACAACAAAAACAAACATGCGGAGATGGACCCTTGACTGCTGAGATTATTGTTGTCACCTCTGGCAAAGGCG
>JBDTXA010000015.1:0-34668 GCA_040006415.1 Rhodanobacter sp. | reverse complement strand
GCACCGCGCGCGAGCGCGCTCCTACAGGTGTAGATTCACGGCGTTCCGGCAAACGCGTGATTAAGCCAGTCATGCATTAGCCGATAGCTTCGTGCAGCTGCCCGTTCGTCGTACCGGCAGCCGGGAGAGTTTTCACCCACTTCGGTAAAGCAGTGCACCGCGTGACCGATCACCACGAACTGCCAATCGGCAGGGCTCATGCGCATCTCGTTCATGAATTTATCCGCGTCGGGCATGGTGCCCTTGTCATCGGCACCGTTCATCGCCAGCACGCGTGCCTTGATGTTTTTCGCCAACGCCGGCTTGTCGGTGTCCAGACCGCCATGGAACGAAACGACCGCGGCGATATCGGCGCCGCTGCGCGCCAGATCCAGCACCGCGGAGCCGCCAAAGCAAAACCCGATGGCCGCCAGTTTCGATACGTCGATCGGCGCACTGCCCGCCTGCGCCTTCAGCTGATCCAGTGCCAGATTGATCCGCTTGCGCATCAGTGCGCGGTCACCGTACAAAGGTTTCACCGCAACCTTGGCCTGGGCCGCGTTGCCCTGCTCGGGCCGTACGCCTGCGCCGTACATGTCGGTGAGAAGGATCACGTAATCACTGCCGGCGATCATCTCCGCCTTCTTCACGGCGGCGGCGTTGACGCCGTACCAGTTCGGCACCATTACCAGGCCCGGGCGCTTCGTGGTGGTGGCGTCGTCGTAGACCAGCACGCTTTGGAAGCGGGTGCCGTCCTGCTTCCATTCGACCGTTCGATGCACCATTCGCGCCTGGGTGACGCTGGCGAAAACGGTGAGCAGCAGCAAAAAGCCGAGTCGTGCGATGCGCATGGTCAATCTCCGGTGGAAGTCTCCCTGCAGGGATGCGTGCAAGGCAACAAATGATTCATCGTCCCGCGGCGTGTTCGGAAATACGCCGCTTCATCGGCGCCAGTCGATTCAAAAGTCGGACGCCGAACCCGCGCGCGGCGAGTAGCAGCGGCGACTGCCATGCATAGATCCGCGCAAGCGCGTCGAAGCTCATGGCATCGAGCGTATCCTCACTGCGTCGGCGGCGCGCGTAACGACGCAGGACGTGTGCGGCGCCGATATCGCTGCCGGCAACGCGCGCGGCGATCAGGGTGTCGCGCAGTTCGGATACGTCACGCAAGCCCAGATTGACGCCTTGCCCGGCCAGCGGATGCACGGCATGTGCCGCATCGCCCAACAGCACCAGACGATCTGACTGGTAGCGTTCGGCCAGCTGAAGTTTCAGTGGAAATGTCGCCCGCGCCGTGGTGGCGGTGATACGACCCAGGCGAAAATCGGTGGCCAGACCAAGCTCATCCAGAAAGGCCTGATCATCCAGCGCCAGCACGCGCTCGGCCTCAGCCTGCGGCAGTGACCACACCAGCGAACTGCGACCGTCGGCAAGTGGCAGCAGGGCCAGTGGGCCACTGGGGAGGAACCGTTGCCACGCGGTACTGTCGTGCGCACGCTCCGTGCAAACGTGCGCGACCACCGCACGTTGGGCGTAGTCGCGTCCGCGCGTGCCGATACCGGCCAGCTGGCGCAAGGGCGATGCGGCGCCATCGGCTGCCACCAGCAGTCGCGCCGCCAGCACGTTCCCATCGGCGAGCTCCAGAGTGATGCGATCTTCGCGTGCTTCGAAACCCGTGACTTCGGCCGGACACATTTTCCGCACACCAGCCGCTTCCAGTGCCTGCCACAGCGTCCATTGCACGAGACTGTTTTCGACAATGCAGCCAAGCATGTCGCGGCCCTCGCTGGCCGCATCGAATTCGATCGCTGCGCCGCTCTCCGCATCCCAGACATGCATGTGCCGATAAGGTCCGATGCGTGCCGACCGAATAGCCGTCCAGACGTCCAGCTTATGTAACAAGGTCATGGAGGAAGGGGCGAGTCCCACCACACGCAGATCCACTTCGACATGCGCATCCCAGGGCGACGGCGCCCGGGCTTCCAGCAGCGCCACGCTGAAGCCCGAACGCGCCAGCGCCAAGGCCGCCGCGGCACCGACCATGCCGCCGCCGACAATTGCCACATCCAGTGCCGGCGCGCGGCGGCGCGGCGAGAAATCGGCGTTCATCGTATTCATGGCAGGCGCTCCAGCACCGCCAGCGGCGGCTCAGCTCGAAACCCCATGCCACGCTGCGCCAGCGCCCGACGCAGTGGCGGCAACCGGTCGCAAGCCAGCAGCGCCAGCGATCGAAACGGTGCCAGCAGCGGCTGCTTCAAACAGGCCAACTGGACCAGCCCGTGACTCATCGTCATGGTGCCTTCCCGATCAGGTTCGCGGCGGGCAGCATACCTGGTCAGCATCTCGGCCGAACCCGGATCATCGTCAGCGGCCACCATTTCGGCCAGGGTCAGGGCGTCACGCAGGCCCAGATTGAACCCCTGCGCCCCGATCGGATGCACCGTCTGGGCGGCATTGCCAATCAACACCGCATGCGGCGCAGTCAACTGGCTGGCGGCCACGCGATGAATGGCGTAGGGGTGGCGCTTGCCAGGCCGATCAAGTCGACCCAAGCGCCAGCCGAATCGGCGCTGTGCCAGCTCGATGAACCCGGCGTCATCCAGCTCGGCCACAGCCTGCGCCTGATCCGCATTCACGGTGAGGATCAGACCGCAGCGACGCTCGGCCAGCGGCAGCAGGGCGATCGGACCGTCGTCGCTGAAACGCTCCCACGCGCGATGCGCATGTTCGCGCTCGGGCGTGAGGGTGCACACGAACAAGGTTTGCTTGTAGTCGTGCCGCTCCACCTCGATGCCGAGTTCGCTGCGCACGAAGGAGCCCGTGCCGTCCGCGCCGACGAGCAGGCGCGTGTCGATGGTCCGGATACCATCGGAGGTCTTGATCGTCGCCCGCCAGCCCTCTGGCCGCCGTTCGAGAGCGGATAACGTTGCAGGTGCCAGTCGAACCAGCCCGGTGCACTCATCCAGCCGTCGCAGCAGCGCCGCACCTAGTTCGCGCGCCGGCAGCGTCCAGCCCAAGGCATCAACGCCCTGTTTGCCGGCATCCATGCGCGCACTGCCGAACTCGCCCGCGCGACTGACATGAATATGCCGGATCGGCGTGGCTGCGGCGGCCGCATGCCGCCACACGCCAATCGCGTCGAGCCCGTTGACGGTGGCACGCGCCAGCGCCAGATTGCGCTCGTCGTAGCTCGGTTGTGCGCCCGCGTGCGGCGCGGCGGTTTCGACCAGGGTAGCGGCGATGCCGGCGGCATTCAGCGCGATCGCCAGACTGGCGCCCACCAGGCCGCCGCCGATGATCAACACGCCGGAGTCATTCGATGAGGAAGACGTCGATATATTCATGTTCGCGATGATACGCGCCAGCTGCCAGCGTCGCAGCGCCTTGGGCTAGACTACGCAACTGCATCAGACGCCCCCAAGGAACCTCTCATGGTCAAAACGATGACCCAACGCCTCGTCATCCTGATGGCGCTCGTCGCCGTGATGGCGGCTACCCGCATTCATCTTTCCTTGCTGCATCACAATATTCTGGATGCGTCCTGGGCGATCTTCTTCCTTGCCGGTTTCTGGTTGCGCGGCGCGGGGCGCTGGGCGTTTCCGTTGCTTATGGCAGAAGCTGTGCTGGTGGATTATCTGGTGATCAACGGCCAGGGAATCGATTTCTGGAGCCACTACTGCGTATCGGTGGCGTACTGGTTCCTGATTCCCTCCTATTTCAGCCTGTGGCTGGGCGGCAGCTGGCTGGCGAAACATCAGGTGGGTCTGCGCCTGCAAACGCTGGCCATGGCCGCGGTGGCGCTGATGGTGAGCTGGGCTTCGTGCTATCTGCTTTCCAACGGCAGCTTCTACTGGCTTAGTGACAGCGTGCCGCTGCCGCGTACCTTCGACAGCTGGTTTGCCAATCTCGCTGACTGGTTTCTGCCGTTCCTGGGCACCACGGTGCTTTATGTCGGGATCGGCGCGGTAGTTCACGTGCTGGCGGTGCAGATGGGCCGCGCGCTGAATCACGGCGATCAGCCTCACCTCCCACGCTGACCAGAAGTGGGCAATCGCCTTTCAAAGATCTACACCCGGACCGGTGATGACGGCAGTACCGGTCTGGGTGACGGCTCGCGCGTGGGCAAGGATTCCTTGCGGGTCACTGCTTACGGCACCGTGGATGAGCTGAACAGCACCGTCGGCATGGTGCTGGCTGCCGATGGCGTCGGCGAGGATGTGCGTGAGGCGCTGGTGCAGGTGCAGCACGACCTGTTCGATTTGGGCGGCGAGCTGTGCATCCCGGGCATGGTGATGGTCGAAGACAGCGACATCGACCGGCTGGAGACCATTCTGGACACGTTCAACGAGTCGCTGCCGGCCCTGAAGGAATTCATTCTTCCCGGCGGCGGCATGGCGGCCGCCTGCGGCCACCTGGCACGCACTGTGTGCCGCCGTGCCGAACGCGACGTGGTTGCGCTGGCACGAACGGAAGACATCCGCCCCCAACCGCAGCGTTACCTGAACCGCCTGTCCGATTTGCTGTTCGTGATCTGCCGCGTACTGGCTCGTGCCAGCGGTCATGGCGAAGTTCTGTGGCAGCACGAACGCCGCCCTAAACCGCAGAACGACGGCTGACCCGCCGCATGATGCGGCTTTACACACACCCTGCGTGCTTGCGACACGACCCCGGCGCGGGCCATGCCGAGCGGCCAGCCCGTCTGCGCAGTGTGCTGCAGGCGCTGGACCACGATCGCCATGCCGCTCTGGATCGCATCGAGGCACCGCTGGCTACGCGCGAGCAATTGCTGCGGGTCCACAGTATCGAGCATGTGGACAACGTGCTTGCCAGCGAGCCCGAGCACGGCACGCGTCAGCTGGATCCGGACACGTTCATGTCACCCGGCTCGATCGAGGCAGCTCTGCGCGCCGCGGGCGCCGCCGTGGCTGCCGTCGATGCCGTGATGACTGGCAACAGCCGTCAGGCCTTTTGTGCGGTGCGACCCCCGGGGCATCACGCCACCCGCGATCAGGCGATGGGCTTTTGCCTGTTCAACAATGTGGCGGTGGCGGCCGCTCACGCAATCGCGGTTCACGGTCTGAAACGAGTGGCGATTGCCGACTTCGATGTACATCACGGCAACGGCACCCAGGACATCTTCGAAGGCGAGCCAAGGGTGATGTTCGCTTCAAGCCATCAGTCGCCGCTGTATCCGGACAGTGGAGGCGAGGATGAAACCGGCGTCGGCAACATCGTCAACGGCACCTTGTCGGCTGGTTCCGGCTCGCACGAATTCCGCGAATTGTGGAACAGCCGCCTGTTGCCCCGACTCGACGCCTTCAAGCCGGAACTCGTGCTGGTTTCGGCGGGTTTTGATGCGCATCGCAACGATCCATTGGCGGATATTCGTCTAGGCCGGGCGGACTACGCCTGGATCGGCGGAAAGCTCGCCGTACTCGCACGCGCGCACGCTGGCGGACGCCTTGTTTCCTCGCTGGAGGGAGGCTATGACCTCGAGGCGCTGGCCGCCAGCAGCAGCGCCTATGTGAATGCGTTGCTGGAATGAGTCAGCATGCCCGCTGATCGGGGCGGGTGGACCTCAGACCCATACCTCACGGATCCCAACGCCAGATCGACGCCACAAGGTTCGTCCTCACCCCCGCGCAGAAAGGTTTGCCTGCCGTATTCGGGGGCTTTCTGCTAGCTTAACCAGCCTTCAGGCCCGACAGATTTTCCATGGTGACGTCCAAGTTTCCCCCACGCCGCCTGCTGGCGGTTGCCGCAGCGCTTGCCCTGATCGGTGGTCAGGCTGAGGCCAGCCCTGTTCAGAGCGGACCCGCGATTCCACAGCAGGAGCCGGTTGCGGCCTGCCCGCTGGGTTCGTTCCACTGTGCGCCTCGCCCTTATAACTATGCGATGTGCCGGCCCAATGCGCTGCTGGATTTTTACGACCTGACCCTGGACAAAGATGTCAGCCTGCGCGAAACCAGCCCGACCCAGGTCGATGCCAGGCATGTCGACAGCTCGAACCAGTCGGTCTATCACCTGTCCGGCGATGTGAGACTGGAGCGGGCGGATCAGCTGTTGCAAGCCGAGACGGTCGACTACAACAACCGCACCACGGACTACGACGCCAAGGGCAACGTGCGCTATCAGGAAGCCGGTCAATTGTTGGCCGCCTCGCACATGCGGGGCAACAACAACGCGAGCCGCGGCATTGCCGACGATGTGCGCTACCAGATGCTGCAGTCACGCGGAAACGGCACGGCCAAGCAGGGACACATGCTGGACGCGCAGCACACCCGCTATTCGATGGCCACTTACTCCACCTGCGATGTCGGCCATCATCTGTGGGAGTTCCGCGCCAAGTCGATCAGCATCAACAAGGATACGGGAGTCGGTGTGGCCCGGAACGCCACCATGCGTCTGGGCAACGTACCGTTTCTGTACCTGCCCTACATGAGTTTCCCCATTGATGATCGGCGCAAGAGCGGCTTTCTGTATCCGACCCTTGGCAGTACCAGCCGCTCCGGCTTTCAGGCGAATGCGCCCTACTACCTGAATCTGGCGCCCAATTATGACGCCACGCTGGATCCGCGCATCTACACCGATCGCGGTGTGATGCTGGCCGGCGAATTCCGCTATCTTTTTCCCGGCACCCAGGGACAGGTCAATGTTCAGTATGTGCCCAAGGATCGGGGTACGAGCGATGGCCTCGCCGATACCAGCGGCGATTCGCGTTATCTGGTCAACTTTTCCCAGAGCACCGGCCTGTGGGACGGATGGCGGTTCGTCACCTCCTACAATCACGCGTCCGATAGCAGTTACCTCTACGACTATGCCAGCAACCTCACGCATTCAGCCGTCTACCAGCTGGGCTCGAACGCGGCAATCGTGGGCGGTGGAAAGTGGTGGAACGCGACAGTCGGTGGCCAGATCTACCAGAACGTCAACCCTTTCAACACCGATCGCGGCCTTCCCTACCGGCAGTTGCCTTACGCCCGCTTCAGCATGGAACTGCCGATCTCGCGCCTTTGGGAGTTCGGCTTGGATGCGCAGGCCGCCGCATTCCGCAAAAACGGATTTGTCGAAGGCCAACGTGAGGATCTGTACCCATACGTCTCAGGGAATTTTGGCACATCGGCGTGGTTTGTTCGCCCCACGGTCGCCTATCGCTACACCGCGTATCAGCTGAGCGGCGACTATCAGGACTATGGTTTCGGCGGATCATTAGGCAGCGGCTCGACATCGCCGTTTACCGACAAATCGCCGACTCGCGCGCTGCCCATCGTCAGTGTGGACAGCGGCTTGGTATTCGATCGCAGCACGTCGTTTTTTGGAAAGAGCTACACCCAAACGCTGGAACCGCGGCTCTACTATCTTTACGTCCCTTATCGGAACCAGAACAATCTCCCGGTCTTCGATACCAGGGTATTTTCCTTCGATTATTGGCAGTTGTTCTCACCCAATCGTTTCTCGGGTGTCGATCGACAGATGGACGCCAACAATCTCACCGCCGCGCTCACCACGCGCCTTCTCGACGAAGACGGCGTGGAGCGTGTCTCTGCCAGCATCGGTCAGATCCACTACTTCAGCCCGCAGCGCGTGCAGCTGCCACAGGGGCCGGCAATAGATTGGGTGAGATCTGCCTATGTTGCCCAGCTTGATGTGCAACTCACGGACCGTTGGCGCCTCAATACCGCCTACCAGTGGAGTCCGAACACCCGACAGACCAGCGTTGCCGCGTTCGAATTGCAACGCCGAGTCGGCGAGAACGGCATTTTCAACTTCTCTTACCGTTTTCGGCGTGGCTTGCTGGAACAATACACAGCCTCCGGGGTCTTTCCCATATCGCAAAGCTGGCGTCTGATGGCGGCATGGACGTATTCACCCCGGGAGCGGCAGACCATGGAAGCGTTGGCGGGTGTTGAGTACGACAGTTGCTGCGTCGCGTTGCGGCTGGTTGGGCGAACCTACATCAACAAGACGAATTATGGCTATGGCCCTGCAGTTGCAGGAGGCGACACCAGTCGACGCGACAATGCGGTCATGTTCGAGCTCGTGTTCAAGGGCCTTGGCTCAACGGGCGGCCAGATCGATCCGCTTTTACACCGTGATATTCTCGGCTATCAATAAACGCACTCGCTTCGGCGAACCAGGCTTTCCACTGATGAAGCAAACCTTCGTATTTCTCCTTCTCGCACTCGCGATCGTGTTTCCGGTCCATGCGCAGTTGCTGGCGCCCGCCGCATCAGCCAGTCAACCCCTGGACCGTATTGTCGCCGTCGTCAACGACGAGGTCATTCTGCAAAGCGAACTCAATGACGCTCTTGCTTCCGTGCAGCAGCAGTACGCTGGACATACCGAGCAGTTGCCGCCGATGAACGTGCTGCAGCAACAGGTGCTCAATCGCTTGGTCTTGATGCATTTGCAGACCCAGAAGGCACAGGAGCAAGGCATCCATGTCTCCGATGCCGATGTCGACCAGGCGGTCGAGGGCGTGGCCAAACAGAACAAGCTCAGCGCCGATCAGTTGCGTACCGAAGTCGAGCGCAGTGGCGCCAGCTTTGCCGCCTTTCGGCAGCAGCTGGCGGATCAGATCACGGTGCAGCGCCTGCATCAGAGTGTGATTCAGGACTCCGTGTCGATCACCGACAGCGAGATCAACAATCTGCTCAGCAGCCCGACCTATCATGCGGGCGAAGTACATCTGTCCCACATCCAGATCAGCATCCCCAGCGGTGCCGATGCCGCCGCGATTCAGTCGTCTCAGGCCAAGGCGGATCAGGCGGTGGCAGCGATCAAGGGTGGCATGGACTTCAACGCCGCCGCGATCCGCTACTCCGACGCTTCGGACGCACTTGAAGGTGGAGATCTCGGATGGCGTCGACTGGACGAGATCCCTGCCGCCTTTGCCGACACGGTCGGCTCGATGAAGGTTGGCGAGGTCAGTCCGGCGCTGCGTGGGCCGACGGGTTTCCACATTCTGAAGCTGGTGGCCCAGCGCAAGGACAGTCGCAAGATGGTCACCGAGTTTCATGCGCGTCAGATCCTGATCAAGCCCGGCGAGTTGGTGACGCCGGCCCAGGCCGAGCAGAAAGCCAACGATCTTTACAAACGCATTGTCGACAAGCACGAGGACTTCGCAGCGCTGGCGAAAGAGAACTCCAAGGACGACACGACCGCCAATGTGGGCGGCGACATGGGCTGGTTTGCACAGGACGCATGGGGTACCCAGATCTCTCAGGAACTGGGGCAGCTCAAGGACAACGGGGTCTCCAAGCCATTCCAGAGTCAGGCCGGCTGGCACGTCATCCAGCGCTTGGGTACCCGCCAGAGCGACATGACCGATGAAATCGCCCGCAATCAGGCGCGCCAGGCCATCGGCACCCGCAAATCCGAGCAGGCTTACGACGACTTCCTGCGCGATCTGCGCTCCAATGCCTATATCAACATCGTGGTGCCTGAGCTGCGCGACACGAGCGATCAGGCAGCCGCCGCCAGCTCGCCGTAGGCGGACCGAGCAGCATGCCACTGCCCCGACTCGCGATCACGTCTGGCGAGCCGGCAGGTATCGGGCCGGAACTGTTGATTCGTTTGGCCGCCACGTCGGTGGCGGCCAACCTTGTTGCGGTCGGCGACCGGGCATTGCTCGAACGCGCGGCCGCCCGCTGCGGTCTGGACATCGAGCTTGTGGACGACGACGGTCTCGCACAGGACCAACGCCCTGCACGAACCCTGCGTATCCGACATACCGCGCTTGCGGAGATGGAAGTTCCCGGACATCCCGATCCACGCAATGCACGCTACGTGCTCGCCACACTTGCGGACGCGGCGGAAGGTTGCAGCACCGGCCGCTATGACGCGATTGTCACCGCACCGTTGCAGAAATCTTCGATCAACGATGCGGGCATACGCTTCAGCGGCCACACCGAATTTTTCGCCGAGTACGCCCACACCGATGTGGTGATGATGCTTGCCAGCCCCGAGTTGCGGGTAGCCCTGGCTACCACGCACTTGCCTTTGGCCAACGTCCCTGGGGCGATAACACGGGCATCACTGACCCAAACGCTACGTATCGTCCACCGCGAGTTAAAGGCCAAGTTCGGGTTCGCTCAACCACGCATCGCGGTGTTGGGCGTCAATCCCCATGCCGGCGAAGGCGGTCACCTTGGACGCGAGGAAATCGATATCGTCATTCCGGTTCTGGAGGAACTTCGCTACGAGGGCATGACACTGCTCGGTCCGATGCCCGCCGACACTGCGTTCGTCCCCAGCCAACGCGAAAACTACGATGCCGTGGTGGCGATGTATCACGACCAGGCATTGCCGGTGCTGAAGAGCGAAGCGTTTGATCGCACGGTCAACCTGACGCTTGGCCTGCCTTTCATTCGCACCTCGGTCGATCACGGCACCGCGCTGGATTTGGCCGGCACCGGTCGCGCCGACCCCGCCAGCCTGATAGCTGCTGCCAACATGGCTCTTGCGCTCGTCTGTCGAAAAAATGAAGCGAAAGGGCAATGACATGCACCAGCGCACGATGATCACGATCCACCCGTCGTCCACTTTTTCCGACGTACCACTTGTCGCATGAGCGCGCGCCCGAAGAAGAGCTTTGGCCAGCATTTCCTGCACGATCGTCGCTACATCGACTGGATCGTCAGCGCGGTTGCACCCAGAGCCGAGGATTTCCTGGTGGAGATTGGTCCAGGCGAAGGTGCGCTGACCCTGCCCCTGCTGACCGCTGCAGGCAGATTGACGGCCATCGAGCTCGACACCGACCTGATTCCCGGCCTGCAGGCGCGCGCGGCGACGGTGGGCGAATTGCATATCGTGCATGCGGACATCCTGAAGGTCGACTTCACCGCCATGGCGCACAGCCATGGCGTGCAGCGCCTGCGCATTGCAGGCAACCTGCCGTACTACATTTCCAGTCCGATCCTGTTCCACTGCGTCGAGCACATGGCCGCCATCCAGGACATGCATTTCATGCTGCAGAAGGAAGTGGTCGATCGCATGGCCGCCGACCCCGGCAGCAAGGTTTACGGGCGGCTTTCGGTGATGCTCCAGCTTGCATGTCGGGTGGAGCCCCTGTTCGAGGTCCCGCCTGAAGCGTTTCGTCCACCGCCCAAAGTGGACTCTGCAGTGGTCAGATTGGTGCCACTGCAGCCACACGAACGGCACGATGCGCGCCCCGAACACGTCTATGCCGTGGTCAAGGCGGCGTTTGGGCAGCGGCGCAAAACGCTTTCCAATGCGCTCAAGCAATTCATGGACAGCGAGGCCATTCGCCGGGCCGACGTGGACCCCAAGGCCCGAGCAGAGACTCTCTCTCCCTCCGATTTCGTGCGTCTCGCCAAGGTCTACAGCAGTCTTTGACGCGGATGATCCGTCTCCGTCACGACTGCCCACCCCATTCGCGGCGGCAGGCCTTACAATCGAATCATGAATGAAAAATCTTCCTACACGATCGACGTGCAGGTCGAAACCCGCTTCGTCCCGGATCAGTCAAAGCCCGGTGACAATCGCTACGTCTTCGCCTACACCATCACCCTGCGTAATGCTGGTGCGCTTCCCGCGCGCTTGTTGACGCGTCGGTGGATGATCACCGATTCCAACGGAAAGATCGAAGAGGTCTCCGGTGACGGCGTGGTTGGCGAGCAGCCGTGGATAAGGCCGGGAGACGACTACGAATACACCTCCGGAGCGGTGTTGGAGACCTCGGTAGGAACCATGGGCGGCAGTTACCAGATGGTCGCCGAAGACGGGACCGAATTCGAAGCGCCGATACCGACCTTCACGCTCTCCATTCCGCGCACGCTGCACTGATGGCTCAGCGCTGACATGGCTACGTACGCGATCGGCGACGTTCAGGGCTGCTACCCCGAACTGCAACGCATGTTGGAGAAACTGCGCTTTGATACGGCGCAGGATCAACTCTGGTTCTGCGGCGACCTGGTCAATCGCGGAGGCCAGTCTCTGGATACGTTGCGCCTGATCCACAGCCTGCGCGAATACAGCGTGGTTACGCTGGGCAACCACGACTTGAGCCTGCTGGCTATCGCGCAACGACGCCCGGACGCGCAAGCCCGGGTGAATCCCGAGTTGCGCGAGGTGTTGTTTTCCAGTGACGCACCGGTGCTGTTTGAGTGGATGCGGTCGCAGAAGCTGCTGCATCACGACGAAAAACTCAACTGGACCATGGTCCACGCAGGGCTCGCCCCCATGTGGACGCTGCGACAGGCACTTCGCGCGGCGCAAGATGTGGAGCGTGAGCTATCCAGTCCACGCCATCCGCGCCTGTTGCGCAATCTCTTCGGCAATCGTCCCGCCGTGTGGTCCAGCCGACTGCAAGGTCTGGACCGCCACCGGGCGACGATCAACACCCTGACCCGCATGCGCTATTGCGACGTGAATGGGCGGATCGATTTTGACGCCAAGGATATCCCCGGCACCCAGAAGCCCGGGCTCTACCCCTGGTTTTCGACGCCAGGCATGCGCCGGCGCGATACACAGATTGTATGTGGCCACTGGTCGGCGCTGGGCCGGTTTGCCGGGTTGGGCATCCATGCGATCGACACGGGCTGTGTCTGGGGTGGCCAACTCACGGCGCTGCGCCTGGATGTCCAGGAACCGCAGTACATCACCATCAACGCCGAGCCGCATAGGCAGCGACCGCCGGGTGTCGCGGACTAGCGGGATTTGCCTCACACGCACGACCCGCGTGGCATGCACCGATAAAAAAACCCCGCCGAAGCAGGGTTTTTTCCTAGTCTGCTACGTCGGATCAGGCAAGCTGACCGTGGCAATGCTTGAACTTCTTGCCGGAACCGCAAGGGCAAGGCTCATTCCGACCGACCTTCGGGCCGTCCGGTTGCGGGGAAGACTGGGCCAGTCGCTTGCCAGAGCCGGTGCCTGACGCCTCGTCACCCACATCCGATCCCGTTGCTGTCGGGGCACCGCCGCCAGTCGCCAGCATCTGCTGCTGCAAGCGCGCCGCTATCCGTTGCTGCTCGGCCTCCATCGCTGCCACCTCTTCCTCGCTGCGAACATGGATACGCGCCAGCATTTGCACCACTTCGGTCTTGATCCGGTCAAGCATCTCGGAGAACAGCTTGAACGACTCACGCTTGAACGCCTGTTTCGGGTCCTGCTGGGCGTAACCCACCAGATAAATACCCTGGCGCAGATAGTCCATGCTGGCGAGGTGATCCTTCCAGGCGTTGTCGACCACGGTCAGCATGATGTGTTTTTCCAGCTGACGCATGGTTTCGGCACCGATCTGCGCTTCTTTCGCCTGGAACAGCTCCTCGACCGCCTGACGCACATGTTCGAGAATCATCGCCGCATCGAGCTCATGCTGCTGCTCGATCCACTGCTTCAGCTTCAACGACAGACCGAATTCGCTTTCCAGCTCACGATCCAGCCCGGCCAGATCCCACTGCTCATCAATGCTGTCAGCAGGAACGTAGCTGCGTACCATCCCCTGCACCACATCCTCGCGGATGTCGGCGACCGTGGCCGAGACGTCATCACCCTCAAGCAGCTCATCACGCTGGCGGTAGATGACCTTGCGCTGATCGTTGGCAACGTCGTCGAACTCAAGCAGATGTTTGCGGATATCGAAGTTGTGCTGTTCGACCTTGCGCTGGGCCTTCTCGATCTGCCGGCTGATCATGCGATCTTCAAGCGCGTCGTCGTCCTTCATGCCGAAGCGCTTCATCCAGCGCACCAGGCCTTCACCGCCAAAGATGCGCAGCAGGTTGTCTTCCAGCGACAGATAGAAACGCGACGAGCCCGGATCGCCCTGCCGACCGGAACGCCCGCGCAGCTGATTGTCGATACGACGTGACTCGTGGCGCTCGGTACCGATAATGTGCAGGCCGCCTGCTGCCAGCACCTGCTCGTGCAGCTTCTTCCACTCGGTCTTGACGCGCTGGCGATCCATCTCGCTGGCGTCTTCGGGCAACGCCGCCAATGCCACATCGAGACTGCCACCGAGCACGATGTCGGTACCGCGACCAGCCATGTTGGTGGCGATGGTGACCTGTGCCGGTGCGCCGGCCTGTGCCACGATGTGTGCCTCACGCTCATGCTGTTTGGCATTGAGCACTTCATGCTCGACGCCTGCCTTGCCAAGCAAGCCGGCGAGCAGTTCGGAAACCTCGATCGACGTGGTGCCCACCAGCACCGGCTGGCCGCGCTTGTGGCAATCCTTGATGTCCTCGATCACCGAGTTGTACTTCGGCGTCTGCGACAGGAAGATCATGTCCGCGTTGTCCGTTCGGATCATCGGCATGTGTGTCGGTATCACCACCACTTCGAGGCCGTAGATGCTCTGGAACTCGAACGCCTCGGTATCGGCCGTACCGGTCATGCCGGCCAGCTTCTTGTACATGCGGAACAGGTTCTGGAAAGTTACCGTCGCCAGCGTCTGGTTCTCGCGCTGGATGGTCACGCCCTCTTTCGCCTCGACCGCCTGATGCAGACCATCAGACCACCGACGGCCGGCCAGCGTACGACCGGTGAACTCGTCGACGATAATGACTTCGCCGTCGCGCACGATGTAATCCACGTCGAGCTGATAGATTCCGTTCGCTCGCAGTGCGGCATTCAGATGATGCACGATCGCCAGATTCTTGGAGTCGTACAGTCCGCTGTCCTGGTCGATCACACCGGCCGCCTGCAACAACTCGTCGGCGTGCTGCATGCCCGCCTCGGACAAGTGCACCTGCTTCTGCTTCTCGTCGACCCAGTAGTCGCCGTCACCTTCCTCTTCGGTTTGACGGATCATCGCCGGAACGATCTTGTTGACCGCAATGTACAGCTCCGGCGAATCCTCGGCCGGACCGGAAATGATCAGCGGTGTGCGCGCCTCATCGATCAGGATGGAGTCCACCTCATCGATGATCGCGTAATTCAGGCCGCGCTGGTAGCGCTGTTCCTTGCTGAGCGCCATGTTGTCGCGCAGATAGTCGAAACCAAATTCGTTGTTGGTGCCGTAGGTGATGTCGGAGGCGTAGGCGGCATGCTTGTCAGCATGGTCCATGCCCGGATAGACGACATCGACGGTGAGGCCCAGAAAGTTGTAGAGCTTGCCCATCTGCGCCGAATCTCGACGAGCCAGATAGTCATTCACCGTCACCACATGCACACCCTTGTCGGCCAGCGCATTGAGGTAGACCGGCAAGGTGCCGACCAACGTCTTGCCTTCACCTGTGCGCATCTCGGCAATCTTGCCTTGATGCAGCACCATGCCACCAATCATCTGCACGTCGTAGTGGCGCAAGCCGAGCGTCCGCTTGGCAGCCTCTCGCACCACGGCAAAGGCTTCGGGCAGCAGCTTTTCCAGCGACTCGCCACCGGCGACGCGATGCTTGAACTCTTCGGTCTTGCCTCGCAACGCCTCGTCACCCAACTTTTCGAACTCGGGTTCGAGCGCGTTGATGCGTGTGACGGTTCGGGAAAGCTGGCGCAGCACGCGCTCGTTGCGGCTGCCAAACAGGCTCGTCATGGCACGGTTGAACATCGATTTTCCGTATTGGGGAACAGGGTGCCCGCAACATCCGCGGGCCAATCGGGCATGTTACTACATGCCCGTACAGAGACGCCCCGTGACACATGGTTCATGCGTCCATGCGACGGCACGCCTGAACCGATCGGGACGGGCACGACCGGCTAATCTCAATGGCGACGAACATTCGGCGATTCAAGTAGACGTGATCGCGCGTATCGGAGAACCGCAAGCATTGGCGCCGAAAACGCAAGCAATTGCGATTTAGCGGTGATTTCTCACGAAGGCCAGCGGGTTGATCACGCGGCCGTGGTACCAGACTTCGAAGTGAACGTGCGGCCCGGTCGAGCGCCCGGTCGAGCCGGCATTGGCGATAACGCTGCCCACCTGCACGTGTTGCCCCGGATGGACGTCCAGCTTGCTGTTGTGGGCGTAGCGGGTCATGTAACCGTTGCCGTGATCGATTTCGACCACGTTGCCGTAGCCTCTGCGGATACCTGCAAACGTCACCATGCCTTCGGCTACGGCATGCACTGGCGTTCCCCGTGGCGTAGCAATATCGAGGCCGGTGTGACGCGCTGAGCGACCGTCAAAGGGATCTGCCCGCACCCCGAAATAGGAGGAAATGTAGCCAGGCACGGGCATGCCCGTAGGCTTCAGGTTCGATTCGATCTTGGCATCCAGCAACATGCTCTGCAGCGCGGAAAGTTGCGCCTGTTGCCGATCGAACTGAGCGCCCAGCTGATCGATGCTGCTCTCCAGCGCCGCGGGCAACACGTAAGCGCTGCCGGTGACATCCTCGACACCACCTACGGCCGGAGGCTGGCCAAAATTGAATTCACGATCATCGATCTTGCCCACCTGGGTCAATCGTTCGCCGAGGGCGTTCAGACGTGTCGATTCAGCTTGCAGCTGCCCCAGCTTCACAGCCAGCGCATCAAGACTGCGCTGCGCGTCCTTGCGAACACTTCCGAGCTGAGCATCCTGCTGCTTGATCTGCTGCCGCAGACCCTGAATTTCGCTCAGGGTTCGCTGGCCCGGGCTGGCGACCACGCTGGTCAGCGCTGCGCCGATACCAGCGCATCCAAATATCGCCACTGACACCATCAAGACCAGCTTCACCCGCAAACGATGGTCCGCCAGATCAAACGTTTTCGGCAATTTCCTTGCACGTGACACGAGTATGATTTGCATATCTTCCCAAAATCGAATTCCGGCACCATGCAACGCGCGCCACCAGCCCTCTCCCGCCGCATGGCCAATAGCCCCAAGGCCCTTGCCGACTGCGGCTCCTTCGCGACACTGGCTAGAAAAGCCGGTGCGCTGGAAGCGCTGGATCGCGCACTGCGCCAGACGTTGCCTTCGCCATTGCGCGAGCAGGTGAGATTTGCCGACCTGCGCAACAACCGCCTCGTCTTCCTGGCTTCTTCACCGGGTTGGGCATCGCGCCTGCGGTTGATGCAGACCCAAATCCTTGCCTCCGCTCATGCCATCGGCACGATCGCCAGTTCAGTCACCGTGAAAGTGGTCCCCCAACCACCGGTTACAACAACGCCGGATCAGTCAAAACCTCTTTCGCCTGCTGCAGCCGCCCATCTCAGGGCAGCCGCCGCGTCATTCACAGACCCCGAATGGAAGGATCTGTTCCTTGAGTTGGCGTCCCTCGCCGAAACTGTAGACTCCCCTGTTCCGGAAGCGGATTAACTGCAAGCACCGCCTCGCCTGTCACACCAGAATTTTCGCCGGAGCGTCGGCGACTGGGGAGAGATTTATAGCATGGTGAAAGTTAAGACGCTTCAGCGAGTCATCAGGACGTGAAGCACGTCCGGAGAAAGTGTGATTTCGGCCACAAAAAAAGGCCATATCATACGACATGGCCTTTTTGCTGAGCGAAAGCTTGGATGGCGAAAGGCCGAGGCCTAAATGGCCTGCGCTGGATGCGCGTACGAAATGGGCGACGTCGCGGGATCGTCCTGATAGCTGACTTCTTCCCACGCCGAAGTATCCGCCATCAGGGCGCGCAGAAGCTTGTTATTGAGCTCATGGCCTGATTTGTGCGCGTCATAGGCGCCGATCAGACTATGGCCGAGCAAATAGAGATCGCCGATGGCATCGAGGATCTTGTGTTTGACGAACTCGTCCTCGTAGCGCAGACCGTCTTCGTTAAGCACGCGGTAATCATCCAGCACCACCGCATTGTCCATCGAGCCACCAAGCGCAAGGTTGTGCTCGCGCAGCATCTCGATATCGCGCATGAAGCCGAATGTACGCGCACGACTCACTTCCTTGACGAAGGAAGTGGTCGAAAAATCGATTTCGGCACGCGAGGTGCGCTTGCTGATGATCGGGTGGTTGAACTCGATCGAGAAACCGACCTTGAAACCTTCAAAAGGATCGAAGCTGGCCCACTTTTCGCCCTCTTCGATCTTCAGGTGCTTCTTGATCCGAATGAAACGCTTCGCCACGTTCTGTTCTTCGATTCCCGCTGACTGCAACAGAAACACGAACGGACCAGCACTGCCGTCCATGATCGGAACTTCCGGAGCCGACAAGTCGACGTAGGCATTGTCGATGCCCAAGCCCGCCATCGCGGAAAGCAGATGCTCGACGGTGGACACTCGAACTTCGCCATTGACCAGCGTGGTCGACAAGCGCGTATCGCCGACGTTGTCCTGACGCGCACGAATGTCGACCGGCGGATCGAGGTCCGTCCGGCGAAACACGATGCCGGTATTCGGCGCTGCAGGACGCAAGGTCATGTAGACCTTGTCGCCGGTATGCAAGCCGACACCCGTCGCACGGATGATGTTTTTAAGCGTACGCTGCTTGATCATTGTTGTTGGTACCTGTGTAGGCAGCAGCCAATTCGGAACGAATGCTAACACAGTTTTAACCTGCGATAAAAGCAAACCGTACCGTACAGTCCAATTAAGGCTTCATGTTCCTTTCATCATTGAAAGTGACATGCCTTCCTGGCCAAATCCCGACCATTCGGCAAATCGACACGGCCCCTCGCGCCTGGGACGGGAATCCGGCGCGGGAGGTCGGACCGGCCTCGACGAGGGTTGAGCCCTTCGAGGCTGGCCGTGCATCGTCCTGACGCACAGTCCTGGCGGTGATCCATGAAGACCGCCGCCAACTTCAACACTAAAACGACTCAACAGTGACACGCCGAAGCGCTATACGTTCCCTCGCCCTAAATCTCCTCGATTTCGCAAATTTCGCGCAACTTCAATCAGCTTGGCGACGCAGGAATGCCGGAATATCCAGGTAATCGATGCTCGGCTCGGCACTTTTTGTCTGCGCCGCCGGCTCCGCGCGGCTGTGGCTGCTCACCGACCGGTCGGGCTCTGCATAGTCGACGACCTCGTTGCCGGTACCCGTACGCAACACCACCGGCCTCGGTCGCATCTGAACCTGCTGGGACTCGACCATGCGGATCGGCGGCTGCTGACGCGAGGCGACAGCCCGGTTCAAGCCGGTGGCGACCACCGTCACGCGCACGTTGTCCTTCATTTCCGGGTCAAGCGACGTACCGATAACGACGGTCGCATCCTCACTGGCGAAATCGTGGATGATCCGGCCAATTTCGTCGAACTCTCGCATCGTCAGGTTGGTGCCCGCAGTGACATTGACCAGGATGCCGCAGGCGCCGTTGAGGTTGACGTCTTCCAGCAGCGGATTCTTGATTGCCGCCTCGGCCGCTGCCTGCGCACGATCGTCGCCGCATGCGGTGCCCGAGCCCATCATCGCCAAGCCCATTTCGGACATCACCGTCCGCACGTCGGCAAAGTCGACGTTGATCAGGCCGGGCGCCGTGATCAGATCGGCAATACCCTGCACGGCCCCCTGCAGCACGTCGTTGGCCGCCTTGAACGCATTCAGCAACGTGACATCCCGACCCAGAACGTTGAGCAGCTTCTCGTTCGGCACCGTGATCAGCGAATCCACGTGCTGGGAGAGGTCCTCGATGCCCTTTTGTGCCACCTGCATGCGGCGACGGCCTTCGAACGGGAACGGCTTGGTCACCACCGCCACCGTGAGGATCCCTTTTTCCTTGGCCAGCTGAGCCACCACCGGCGCCGCGCCGGTGCCGGTGCCGCCGCCCATGCCGGCAGTGATGAACACCATGTCGGCACCTTCGAGCATCGCCTCGATCCGCTCACGGTCTTCCAGCGCGGCCTGACGACCCACTTCCGGGTTGGCTCCTGCACCGAGACCCTTGGTGACATTGGCACCGAGCTGCAGGTGAGTGCGCGAACCACACAGGCCCATGGCCTGCGCATCGGTATTGGCAACAATGAATTCCACGCCTTCGATATTGGCGTTCAGCATGTGGGCCACGGCATTTCCGCCGCCGCCGCCGATGCCGATGACCTTGATGACTGCATTTGGTGCGAGGTTATCGATTAATTCAAACATTTCCCGTCCTCCGTAGAGTTATTGTCGTTGTGCCCGGATACGGCGCCTGCTGCATCCGGGTGGTGGGCCAATTCCTTCTGCCCTGAGTGATGCATCCGGCATCACCTGTAAAAACTTTTGTGATGCATCCGGCACCACCTGTAAAAAAACCTGGTAACTCGTCTAGAAATTCTTGGTCAGCCAGTTGCGCAGTTGTCCGACCAGCCCACTCACGCTACCGCCAGCCCCGCTGCCCGGGCGGTTACCGCCAGCACGAGAACCGTGTAGCAAGAGGCCGACGCCGGTGGCATGCAGCGGGCTGGAAACCACCTCACCGAGTCCGTCGATTTGCTGGGGAACGCCGAGACGCACCATCTTGTGAAAGATCTCCTCAGCCAGCTCCAGCGCGCCTTCCATTTTTGAAGCGCCGCCCGTCAGCACCACGCCGGCGGCGACCAGATTCTCGTATCCGGAACGGCGCAACTGGTCCTGCACCATCTCGAAGATTTCCTCGTAGCGGGCCTGCACGCTTTGCGCCAGCGACTGCCGCGCCAGCCGTCGTGGCGGGCGATCGCCGACGCTGGGTACCTGGATGGTCTCCTCGGCGTGGGCCATGCCGGCCAACGCGCAGGCGTACTTGATCTTGATTTCCTCGGCGTGCGCGGTTGGCGTATGTACCCCTTGAGCGATGTCGCCGGTGACGTTGTCGCCACCCACCGGCAGCGACGCGGTGAAGCGGATCGAGCCGTGCGTGTAGATCGCGATATCGGTCGTGCCGGCGCCGATATCGACCAGACACACGCCCAACTCGCGCTCGTCCTCGGTCAGTACCGAACGTGCGCTGGCGAGTGCCGAGGGCACCAGTTCGTCCACGGTCAGGCCACAGCGCTGGATGCACTTGGTGACGTTCTGCACGGCCGCCGCCGCGCCAGTGACCAGATGAACATTCGCCTCCAGCCGCACACCGCTCATGCCGATCGGAGAGCGGATGCCGTCCTGACCATCGATGCGGTACTCCTGCGATTCCTTGTAGAGCACCTTGCGGTCGGCCGGGATGGCCACCGCGCTGGCCGCTTCCAGCACCTGCTCCAGATCACCTGCGGTGACCTCGCGGTCGCGGATGGCGGCGTTGCCGTGCGAGTTGCGTGTTTCCAGGTGACTGCCGGAGATCGAGGCGTAGACCGAGCGAATGTCGCAGCCGGCCATCAGCTCGGCTTCTTCTACCGCACGCTGGATCGAGTGCACGGTTGACTCGATATCCACCACCGAACCTCGCTTCATGCCACGCGATACGTGCGTGCCGATACCGATCACCGTGATCGGCTCACCGGGCTCGTACTCGCCGACGATGGCGACGACCTTGGAGGTGCCGATATCCAGTCCGACCACCAGCTGTTTTTCGTTCCGGGTCTTCATGTTCGGGGCGAACCTCCAGCGTTGGTGGCGGCCACGGCGGGCCAGCGCACAGCGAATCCATTGGTGTAGCGAAGATCGGCATAGGCGAAGCCGTCGGCGTGACCGGCGATCAGTTGCGGATAAACGTCGAGAAAGCGATGCAGCCTTCGCCCGGCCTGATCACGATCACCGATCACGATCAATGCACCCTCGCTGGTGTTGATGCTCCAGCTGCCACGCTCGGTCAGTGCCACACCGCTAACCGTCAGATGGGTGCCGGCAAACGCCTTGCGGGTTTCTGCATAGAAGCTCACCACCTCGGCGAGACGCGCTTTGGGTCCTCGCAGATCCGGCAAAACCCTGGTGTCGACCGCACCGGGTGCGTCGAATACGAGCCCCTGGCGGCTGATCAGCTGCTTTTCGTTCCAGCGCGCGAACGGTTGACGCTCGTAGATGCGCAACTGCAAGGTGTTCGGCCAGCGCTTGCGGGCCTCGGCCGATTCCACCCACGGCAGCGCGGCAACTGCCTGCTGCACGGCGTCGAGATCCAGCGCGAAGAAGCCTTTGCCCACGCGCGGCAACACCGCGGCGCGAATATCTGCCGCACTGACATGCTTGAACTCCGCCTGCACCGTCAGCTGCGTCACCGGCCAGCGGTCAGCCGCAAACCACCCGCGCAATACGCCGACAATCGGCAACGCAACCAGCGCGATCGCCAGACACCATGCAACGAGGCGGATGGTTCCTCTCACTGGACACCTCCGCTCAAGCTTGTTTCAAGCACGCGCCAGCAAAGCTCTTCGTAATCAATACCGGCGGCCGCGGCCGCCTTGGGCAGCAGCGAATGCGAGGTCATGCCCGGTGCCGTGTTCACTTCGAGCAACCAGTTGCGGCCGTTCCGATCACGCATCACGTCGACACGACCCCAACCCGAGCAACCGAGCGCGTCGAAGGCCGCCAGCGACAAGGCACTTAACTCGTCGGCCGCGGCGCCAGAAAGACCGGGACAGATGTATTGCGTATCGTCGGCGACATATTTGGCGTCGTAGTCGTAGAACTCGGCCTTGGGCACGATATGGATGCTGGGCAACACTTGACGGCCGAGCACGGCAACAGTGAGCTCGTCGCCCACGATCAAGGTTTCCATCAACAAGTCACCCGGATACCGCGCCGCAAGTTCGACCGCAGCGTCCAGATCCTTCTCGGCGAACACCCGCGTCACGCCGACACTGGAGCCTTCGCTGGCCGGCTTTACGATCAACGGGAAGCCAAGCCGCCGTGCCGCCTCGTGCACATTCGATCCGCGCGGCAACGGTGCAAAGGTGGGCGTCGACAAGCCCAGAGACTGCCACACGCGCTTGGAACGGGTCTTGTCCATCGACAGCGCCGAGCCGAGTACGCCCGAGCCGGTGTACGGCACGTTCAGCGATTCCAGCGCCCCCTGCAGCACGCCGTCTTCACCGCCACCGTTCTGGCCATGAAGAATGTTGAAGACGCGCGCAAAGTGTCCCGCGCGCAAAGCATCGAGCAACGCGGGAATGCCATCGATGGCGTGTGCATCGATCCCCCGCGCCTGCAGCGCGGCCAAAACGTTGCGCCCCGAGTCGAGCGACACCGCGCGCTCGGTCGAGCTGCCGCCCATTACCACGGCGACACGGCCGAACCCGGAGGGGTCGCTGATCCTGTTCATGCTGCGCTCGCTGTTCACTTGATCGTCCTCAGGTGGCCAACCTGGGCCAGATCGACGGCCGTCGCGCCGATGTCACCTGCACCCAGCAGCAGCAGCAGGTCGCCATCTTCCAGCAAGGTCGGCAACGCCTCCCTGAAATCGCGCGGATGCGCCACCAGTACCGGATTGACCTTGCCGCGAGCGCGGACGGCAGCGGCCAGCGCCTTGCCGTCGGCACCGGCAATCGGCGCCTCGCCCGCGGGATAGACCTCTGCCAGCACCAGCACATCCACATCTGCCAGCACGTTGGCGAAATCGTCCAGCAGGTCGCGGGTACGGCTGTAGCGATGCGGCTGGAACCCGACCACCAGGCGACGGTTCGGCCAGCCGCCGCGGACGGCGTCAAACACCGCGGCCAGTTCGCGCGGATGATGTCCATAGTCGTCCACCAACAGCACGCTGCCTTGGTCGAGCGCGATATTGCCGCGGCGATGGAACCGACGACCGACGCCTTCAAAATTCTTCAGCGCATGCGCCATGGCGTCGGGCTCGACGCCTAGCTGCCAACCGATGGTGACGGCCGCCAGTGCGTTCAAAACGTTGTGCCGACCTGGCAGATTCAGCGTCATCGGCACGGTCTGTTCGCGGCCCGGCAGCTGCACGTCGAAATGCATCTCGAAGCCCTGCTGGGTCAAGTTCAGCGCGCGTACGTCGGCATCCACGTTGTCGATGCCATACGTCGTCACGCGACGCGTGGTCGGCTTGACCAGCTCGACCACGTGCGGGTCGTCCACGCACAGCACGGCCAGTCCGTAGAACGGCAACCGATGCAGGAAATCGGCGAAGGCCTGCTGCAACTGCGCAAAGTCGCCACCGTAGTTTTCCAGGTGGTCGGCATCGATATTGGTGATCGCCGCGATCACCGGCGAGAGCAACAGGAATGACCCATCGGACTCATCTGCCTCGGCGACCAGATACTGGCCGGTGCCCAGGCGCGCATTGGCACCGGCGGCATTCAACTGGCCACCGATTACAAAGGTCGGGTCGTAGCCGGCCTCGGCCAGCACGCTGGCGGTGAGGCTGGTGGTCGTGGTCTTGCCGTGGGTGCCGGCGATGGCGACGCCGCGGCGGAAACGCATCAGCTCGCCCAGCATCTCGGCACGGGGAATCACCGGTATGCGCGCCTCTCGCGCCGCTACCAGCTCTTGGTTGTCCTGAGCGATCGCGCTTGAAGTGACCACTACATCGGCGTCGCCGATATTCTCGATCGCGTGTCCGACATGCACCACGATGCCCAGCTGCTGCAGCCGCTGCGCCGTCGGCGAGTTGGCCCGATCGGAGCCGGATACGGCATAGCCGAGATTGTGCAGCACCTCGGCGATGCCACTCATGCCGACGCCACCGATGCCGATGAAGTGCACCCGACGAAAGGTGCTCATGAGGTCTTCGTGTGCGAGCAGACGACGCAGAGTCATGCCGTCACCTCCACGCAGGCGGCTTCAATACACGCTGTAGCGATTACGGCGGCGGCATCGGGTTTGGCCAGCGTGCGTGCGGCTTCGGCCATGGTCAGCAACTTGCCGCGGTCGCCGAGCAGCGACTCCAGCCGCTGCCCAAGAATCTGTACGTCCAGTTCACTCTCCTGCATCACAACGGCGGCGCCGACCGCCACCAGGGCTTCGGCATTGCGGGTTTGGTGGTCATCCACTGCATGCGGAAACGGCACCAGTACAGCGCCGAGTCCTGCCGCGGTAAGTTCTGCCAGCGTCAGCGCGCCAGCGCGACAGACGGCCAGATCGGCCCAGCCATAACTGGCGGCGATGTCATCGATGAAGGCCACCACATCAGCCTCCACACCGGCTTTCATATAGGCCTCGCGCGCTTCGTCCAGACCACGGGCGCCGCATTGATGCAGCACCTCTGGCCGCTGCGCCGTTGTCAGCTGCGCCAATGCCTGCGGCACAGACACGTTCAGCGTGCGCGCGCCGAGGCTGCCGCCAAGTACCAGCAGACGTGGCTTGCCTTGGCGGCCCGCCATCCGCTGCGTCGGTGGCGGCAGCATCGTGATCACGTCGCGCACCGGATTGCCGACCCACTTCGCGCCCGGCAACGTGTCGGCAAAGCCGGCCATGACCCGCTTCGCCAGTCCGGCCAGTTTGCGGTTGGTGAAACCTGCCACCCGATTCTGTTCGTGCACCAGCAGGGGGCGACGCAGCAACCAGGCGGCCAAGCCACCTGGACCCGCGACATACCCGCCCATCGACAACACGCTGCGCGGCTTGAGTTTTCGAATCAGGCGCAGCGACGCAATCAAGGCGCGCAGCAGCATCCACGGCGCCATCAGACGGGTCGTGAAGCCTTTTCCACGCAGACCACCGATGGCGACTGCATACAGGTCGATGCGCTGTGCCGGCACTACCCTCGTCTCCATCCCGCCGACTGCACCCAGCCAGACCACCGGCACACCCTGCGCACGCAGGCACTCGGCCACCGCCAGCCCCGGAAAAATGTGGCCACCGGTTCCACCGGCCATGATCAGCACGGGCGCCTGACTCCTCATGCGGCCACCGCCTCCGGCGATTTCGACGCGACATTGGCACCGGAAATTGCCACAGCGGCAGGCATGCGCGCTGTCGCCTTGCGTGCGTCCAGTGCACGATTGATCTCGAACGTGGCACGCAGCAGCACGCCGGCCATCGCACAGGTAAGCACCATCGACGAACCGCCATAACTGATCAGCGGCAGGGTCAGGCCCTTGGTCGGCAGCGCGCCAAGGTTGACGCCTACCGACACGATCGCCTGCATCGCCAGCATCAGCGAAATGCCGAAGGCCACATAGCCGGCAAAACGCTGCCCTACTTCAACGCCTTTCAGGCCAAGGTAAAGACCACGCCCCACGACCAAAGCAAACAGGCCCATCACCAGAATGACCCCGGCCAGTCCCAGTTCTTCGCCGATCACCGCAAAGATGAAATCGGTATGCGCCTCGGGTAAATAGGAGAGCTTGAGCACACTCGATCCAAGCCCGACGCCGGTCCATTCGCCACGACCGATGGCCATCAGCGACTGGGTCAACTGGAATCCGTCGTTGAACGGGTCCTTCCAGGGATCCATGAAGGATGTGAGCCGTTTCATGCGGTAGCTTTCACCGGTCGCCGCGATGTACAGCAGCGGCATCAGCGGCAAGCCCATCAGAAACAGGAAGATCGGTCGTGCACCGCCGAGCCAGACCATGGCGATGGTCACCGCAATCACCAGCGTCGCCGAGCCGAAATCCGGCTGCGCCAACAACAGCAACACGATCAAGCCCGCCACCATGACCGGCTTGAACAGGCCGACGAAGCGGGTTTCCACACTCTCCCGGTGCCGCACCAGATAGCTGGCGATGTAGATCACCAGCACCAGCTTCACTGCCTCGACCGGCTGAAAGGTGGTGACCAGCAGATTGAGCCAGCGCCGCGCGCCGTTGATGCGCATGCCCAGATGTGGCACGAACACGGCCAGCAGCAAGATGAAAGCCAGTGCCAGCAGCGGAAAGGCAAACTTCTCCAGCAGCTTGAGCTCGATGCGCATCGCCAGACCCGCGGCCACCAGACCCAGACTCAGAAAGATCAGATGCTTGCGCAGAAAATAGAACTCGCCCAGATGCTGGCTGTCGGCGACCGCGATCGAGCTGGACGTCACCATCACCACGCCGATGCAGGCAAGCCCGATCAGCGCGACCAGCAACAGCAGGTCGAAACTGCCTCGTGGGCCGGTGCGGCGTTTTGCCTGATTGGTGCCGAAGTCGAACATCAGCGCACCTTCAACGTGGCAAGGCCGACCAGCACCAGCACGACGCTGATGATCCAGAAACGCACGATCACCCGTGGCTCAGGCCAGCCTTTCAATTCGAAGTGGTGGTGGATCGGCGCCATTCGAAACACGCGTTTTCCCGTGAGCTTGAAGCTGGCGACCTGGATCATTACCGAGGCAGTTTCCATCACGAACACGCCACCCATGATCAGCAGCACGATCTCTTGGCGCACGATCACCGCGACGCAGCCGAGCGCCGCGCCCATGGCCAGCGCACCGACATCGCCCATGAACACCTGGGCCGGATACGTGTTGAACCAGAGAAAGCCCAGTCCTGCCCCGGCCAGCGCGCCACAGAAGATCGACAATTCGCCCGCACCGGGAATCGACGGGATGCCCAGGTATTCGGAAAACACCTTGTTGCCGGCCAGGTAGGCGAATACGCCGAGCGCACCCGATACCAGCACCGTCGGCATGATCGCCAGACCGTCCAGGCCGTCGGTGAGGTTCACCGCGTTGGAGAAACCCACGATCATGAAATAAGCGAGCACCACGAAGAACAGCCCCAGCGGCAAGACCACGTGCTTGAACAGCGGCAGATACAGCGCGGTCTCCGCCACCGGCAGCTGGAAGACGGCATGCGGCGCGGTGTAATAGAGAAACAGCGCCGCACCGAGACCGAACACCGACTGCCACAAATACTTCCAGCGGCCGGCCAGCCCGCGGCTGTCTTTCAGCACCAGCTTGCGGTAGTCGTCGTAGAAACCGATGGCCCCGAAAGCCAGCATCACCGCCAGCACCACCCACACGTAGCGGTTGTGCAGATCGGCCCAGAGCAGGGTTGCAATCGTGACCGAGAGCAGGATCATCACGCCGCCCATGGTCGGCGTCCCGGCCTTGACCAGATGGGTTTGCGGCCCATCGCTGCGTACCACCTGACCCGCCTTGAGTGCACCCAGCTTGCGAATCAGTGCCGGCCCGAACAGCAGCGACGCTGCCAGCGCGGTCAGGGCCGCCATGATCGTGCGGAAGGTGATGTACTGGAACAGATGCGTCGCGGCAAAATGCCGTGCCATCCAGTCGGTCAGCTCAAGCAGCATCGGATGTCCCTCCGCTGTGCTGCCCTGTGTTCCGCTCACCGTCGGCAAGCGCTGTCGCAACCTGTTCCATGCCAGCGGAACGCGAGCCCTTGATCAGGCAAGTGACACCGGCGTGGATCTGCGTCTTCAGCACGTCGATCAACGCGCCCTTGTTGTCGAAATGTGCGCCGTGGGCACCGAATCCTTCCACCGTTGCGGTACCTAGCGGACCCACCGCGAACAGACGATCGACACCACGCTCGCGCGCCAGCGCACCGATTTGTACATGCAGGTCGCGCGCGGCGTCGCCGAGCTCGGCCATGTCACCGAGCACCAACCAGCGCTCGCCATCGGCGAGCATCAGGGTATCGATCGCCGCTTTCATTGAACCGGGGTTGGCGTTGTAACTGTCATCGACAAGCGTCCATCCGCCACTCATCACCTCGCGGCGCAGTCGGCCCGGCGCGCCCGAGGCCTGTTCGAGGCCTTCAGCAATCGTCTTCAGCGGCACGCCGAGCGCCAGCGCCACCGCAGTCGCGGCCAGCGCGTTGGCAATGTTGTGGCGCCCCGGCAAGGGCAACATCACGTCTACATTGCCACCCGGCGTGGTCAGCAAGAAATGTGAACCGTCCGTGCGCTGCTCGATGATGTCGGCGCCGACGTCAGCCGGGTTGTCCAGGCCGAATCGCAGCACCTGACGCGTCCCGGCCAGTCCACTGAAAAAACGGGCAAACGCGTCGTCGGCGTTGATGATGGCAATGCCGTCGGACGGCAGCGACTGGTAGATCGCGCCCTTGGTTTCGGCAACGCCTTCAATACTTCCCATACGCGCAAGATGCGCCGGCGCAATGAGCGTCACGAGGCCGATATCGGGCCTTGCAATGGCGGCCAGATACTCGATATCGCCCGGCTTGCCCGCGCCCATCTCGAAGACCGCGTATTGGGTCTCTTCCGGCATCGCCAGCATGCTGAGCGGCAGACCGAGTTCGTTGTTGAGATTGCCCGCGCTGACATGCGTGCGGCCGTGACGGGAGAGGATGGACCCGACCAGAGTCTTCACCGTGGTCTTGCCGTTGGACCCTGTGATGCCGACGACGCGCACGTTTTGCCGCGCGCGTGCCGCGCTGGCGAGGTCACCCAGCGCCAACTCCGCACTGTCGACCAGCACCTGCGGCAGATCGTTGTCGACCTGGCGCGTGACCAATGCAGCCGCAGCACCGCGAGCGGCGGCATCGGCCAGAAAATCATGCCCGTCCACATGCTCGCCCTTGAGCGCCACAAACAGGTCACCCGGCTGCACGCGCCGGGTATCGATCGACACGCCCCCGACATCGGCATCTCGACCGAGCTGGCGACCGTGGGTCCACACGGCGATGGTGCTCAGAGACATCATGCGCGCGACTCCCGCAGCATCCGTTCCAGCGCGGCGTGCGCCACGGCCAGATCATCAAACGGACGCTTGCCCTGCGCGCCGTCCTGGTAGGTCTCATGGCCCTTGCCGGCAATCAGCACGACGTCGCCAGCGCGGGCCAGTTGCAGGGCATTGCCGATGGCCGCCGCCCGATCACGCTCGACGGTCATTGCACGGGCTGCAGTCATGCCGGCAACAATCTGCTCGACGATCGCGTCACCATCTTCGCCGCGCGGGTTGTCATCGGTGACGATGGCGACATCCGCCTGGCGTGCTGCGATTTCGCCCATCAGCGGACGCTTGCCAGCATCGCGCTCGCCGCCGCAGCCGAACACGCAGATCAACTGACCGGCGCAATGTGCGCGGAGTGCGGTCAGCGCCTGTTCCAGGGCGTCCGGCGTGTGTGCGTAGTCGACTACTACCAAGGGCAAACCCTGCAAGCCACCGAGCCGACTCATGCGGCCACTGACTGGCTGCAGCTGCCCGAGCGTGGTGGCGATGCGATCGAGCGGTTCGCCCAGCGCGCCGAGACAGGCCGCGACCACCAGCAGGTTAGCCACGTTGAAGCGCCCCAGCAGATGACTGCGTATCGCACGCGCACCCCACGGTGTGCGCAAACGGAAAGCGAGCCCCTCGGACGAAGTGACAATCTCGCTGGCGACCACGTCGGCGTCCCTGTCGTCAGCCAGGCTGAAGCGAAGAGACAGCACACCGTCGGGCAACTGTCCTGCCAGCTCGCGACCGAAGTCATCGTCGAGATTGATCACTGCACTGCGCAGGCCTGGCATCGCGAACAGCCTGGCCTTTGCCGCCCCGTAGGCTTCCATGCTGCCGTGATAATCGAGATGGTCGCGGGTGAGATTGGTGAAGGCGGCAACTTCGAAGTCCACCGCACCCACGCGCCCCTGCTGCAACGCGTGCGACGACACTTCCATCGCCACGTGGGTGACGTCAGCGTCGCGAAAATCGGCCAACAACGCCTGCACGCTGATCGCGTCGGGGGTTGTGCGCTCGCCATCGTTCAGCTGACCGTGAACGCCAGCGCCGAGCGTGCCGATCGAAGCGGCGCGATGGCCAAGCAGAGTCAGTCCCTGCGCCAGCAATTGCACACATGAAGTCTTGCCGTTGGTACCAGTGATGCCAATGACGTGCATCGATTCGGACGGACGGCCATGAAAGCGTGCAGCGATTTCGCCCACCTGTTCATGCAGATTCTCGATCCACAACACGGGCGCATCGGCCACGCTCGACGGCAGCGAATCGGCATCCTCCGACGGCACTTCCGCCAGCACCACCTGCGCACCGTGGCGCACCGCGCCAGCAGCGAATTCGATACCGTGAGTGCGAGTGCCGGCCAGCGCAAAAAACGCGTCGCCGTGTCGGACCTGACGCGAATCGAGCGTCAACCCGGAGACCACAATGCGGCCGACGCCGGGCGCGGCAGCGATCTGCGCGTCTGCAATACCCATCAACAATTGATCGAGGTGACCGAGGCTCATGGTGTGCCCTCGTCCACCGGCGCATCGTCGATCGGCGCATCGTCCGGTGGCGCACTGCCGACCAGGCCGCCCGCTCCCTGCAACGGGCCGCCGACATACCAGCGACCGATGTTGTCCGGTGGCACGTCCAGCAGGCGCAGTGCGCCACCCATCACCTTGGAGAACACCGGCCCGGAAACCGTGCCGCCGTAGTAGCTGCCCTTTTGCGGGTTGTCGACCACGACTACGCCGACAAGCCGCGGATTGGATGCCGGCACAATGCCGGCAAAGGCCGATGTGTAACTGCTCTTGGCGTAACCGCCCGCATTGGCCTTGTGCGCCGTGCCGGTTTTCCCAGCCACGCTGTAGTTGGCGATACGCGCTTCGGTGCCGGTGCTGCCGACACCGGTCACCGTCTCCAGCATCTTCATCAGCTCGCTGGCCACATCCGGCGAGATGATCTGCTTGGTAGCACTGTCACTGCCCTTGATAAACGTGGGGCTATGCATGACGCCGCCATCGGCAATGGTCGCGTAGGCGTTGGCCAGCTGCAGCACGGTGACGTTTAGACCGTAGCCGTAGCCGAGAATGGCCTGCTCCAGCGGGCGCCAGTCACTGCCGATGCGCAGATGTCCGGACGCTTCGCCCGGGAATCCGCTCTGGGTGCTGTTGCCGAAACCGAAGGCCCGATAGGTGTCGTACATCATGGTGGTGTCGAGCGCCATCGCGATGTGCGCCGCACCCACGTTGCTCGACTTGGTGATGACGCCGGTGGGCGTCAGCAACCCGTAATTGTGGGTGTCGTGGATATCGTGACCCTGGAAATACCAATGCCCGCCGGTGGTGTCGATGATCGGACTGGTCGGGGTGAACTTGCCGCTGGACAGCGCTGCCGCCATCAGGATCGGCTTTACCGTCGAACCGGGCTCCAGCACGTCGGTCATCGAGCGATTGCGGCGGTCACTCGGCTTGCTGCCGCTCAGCGCATTCGGGTTATAGGTCGGCAGGTTGACCATGGCCAGCACTTCGCCGGTCTTCACGTCCAGGATCACCATGGACGCGGAGTCGGCATGGGACTTCTCCATGGTGTTCTTCAGCTCGCTGTACGCAAGGAACTGGATGCGCCGATCGATGCTGAGAGTGAGGTTCTGTCCCGGTTTCGGCGCACGGATCTGCTCGACATCCTCCACCACGTGGCCCATGCGATCGCGGATGACACGCTTCGCACCCGGCTTTCCGGACAGCCACTCGTCGTACGCCAGCTCCAGACCTTCCTGGCCGTGGTCGTCGATATTGGTGAAGCCGAGCACATGCGAGGTCACTTCACCGGACGGATAAAAGCGCTTGAATTCGCGCTGGCCGTTGATGCCGGGAATGGCCAGATCCAGCACCGCTTGCGCTGCCTCCGGTGTCATCTGGCGACGCAAGTACACGAACTCGCGATCGGCACGCTGCGCCAGCCGGCTCTTCAATTCGCCCGCGTTCACGCCCAGCGCCTGCGCCAGCTGCGGAATGCGCTCGTCGCTGTCCAGCACCTCGGAGGGGTTGGCCCAGATCGACATCACCGGGGTCGATACCGCCAGCGGCTCGCCGTTGCGATCGAAAATGGTGCCGCGTGATACCGGAATCGGCATTTCGCGCAGGAAGCGCGCATCGCCCTGACGCTGGTAGAACTGCTTGCGCACCACCTGCAGATCGAATGCCCGCGCCACCAGGCCGATCGACACCAGGCCCAGCAATCCGACCACGATCACCATGCGCTTGCGAGCGCTCGGTCCCCCGCTGCGGCGGCGGCCGTGCCGAGGGGGTGTTTTGTGGTCGCGGACACTCATCAGCGCAGCAACCGGATGTCTTGCGGCCTGGGATCGACCATGCCCAGCTTCTGCCGCGCCTCGTCGTCGATGCGACGCGGCTCGGCATAGGTGGCCTGCTCCAGCTCGAGCCTGCCGTATTCGATGTTCAGTGCGTCACGCTGGTTCTGCAGCGTGGTGAGGTTGACGAACAGCGCACGGCTCTCGTGACGCGTCCACACCACGCCGATCGCGCTGGCAAGCATCGCAATCAGCAGGGTCAAGAGCATCAGCACGCCGATGGCCTTCATGCGTGTTCGCCCAAAGGCTCGCCCAGCTTTTCAGCCACGCGCAGCACGGCCGAGCGCGAACGCGGGTTGCGCGCCAGCTCGCCGTCGGAGGGAAACCGGGCCTTGCCCACCGCGGCCAGTTGCGCAGGCACCGCTTGCGCCGGCGGTCCGCGACGGCTGTTCTGAACTCGTCCGGAATGATCGCGGATGAAAAGCTTCACCGCGCGATCCTCAAGCGAATGAAAGCTGATCACCGACAACCGACCACCCGGCTTGAGTCGATCGAGTGCGGCACCGAGACCCTGGTGCAACGCATCCAGCTCGCCATTAACCCGAATGCGCAAGGCCTGAAAGCTGCGGGTAGCCGGGTGCTTGCCGGGCTCACGACGACCGACGATGCGCTCGATCAGTGACGCCAGCTGACCGGTTCGGGTGAAGGGTGTGGCATCGCGATCCGCGACGATGGCGCGCGCAATGCGACGCCCATGACGCTCTTCACCGAAATTCCACAGCACCTCGGTGATCTCGCGTTCGCTGGCATGTGCCAAAAACTCCGCTGCGCTTTCACCTTGGGTGGTATCCATGCGCATATCCAGCGGGGCATCGGCCATGAAGCTGAAACCGCGCTTGGCCTCGTCCAGTTGCGGCGACGACACGCCCAGATCAAGTAGCACGCCATCCAGGCCCGAAGCCGTTTCGTCCCACTCGGCCAAACTGGCAAAATTGGCATGCCGGATCGACACGCGCGCATCGTCGGCGAATTCCGCCTGCGCGGCGGCGATGGCCGTGGGGTCACGATCCATCATCAACAGCCGCCCATCCGGACCCAGGCGCGACAACACCGCGCGAGCGTGACCGCCGCGACCAAACGTGCCATCCAGATAACGCCCGTCAGACTGCACCGACAGACCCTCCACCGCTTCTTCCAGCATCACCGGAATGTGCTGCAGCGGCTCGGAGCCTGAATTTGTATTCCGGCTCTTGGCCATGCCGCACTCCCGCTCCCTTGTCGCGTTTGTCGCTGCGTCGCGCTACAGACGCAGATCGGCCATGTCGTCCGTGATGTCGTCTTCACCGATGCTCTGGCGGATCTTGGCCAGGTGAGCCTGCTCGCTCCAAAGCTCGAACTTGTTGCCCATGCCCAGCAGCACCGCTTTCTTCTCGATGCCCGCGGCAGCACGCTGACTGGCAGGGAGCAACACCCGCGCCGCACCGTCCGGCTCGACCACCGTCGCGGCACCGACCAGCTTCATCTGCAAGTCGCGGTGAGCTGCCTTGACCTTGGGCAAGGCATTCACTTGATCGCGCACCTGTTCCCATTCGGCATGCGGAAACAGCCAAAGGCAGCCCGGCTCGAAAGGGTTATAGGTGATCACCAGACGATTGGCGCACTCGCCCGCCACCTGCTCCCGATACGCTGTCGGAATGGCCAGGCGGCCCTTGTCGTCTACAGTGATGGCGGTCTCGCCTTGGAACACGATGCACAAACTCCACTAAAACCCACAATTTCACACTGAAGTCCACGATAGTCTCGCCCTATGAGACTGTCAAGGGAATTTCGCTTGTGAATCAAGGAGTAAAGGCGGATTCGCGCGCAGGTGCAGCACTTTCTCAGGAACAACCGCAAGGTATTTGAATGTATGGAAATTTTAGAGAAACAGCCCGGTGAAAATCGCGCTTATTTCACGAAACCTTCACGCACACATGCCGAGTTGGATGAATCGCCGTTCACGTCGACGCGGCCCCGCCAGCGGAGCGAAAAGCCACACTGGCGGGACGAGCCATATAAAAGAGGTGGAGTCGGCCTGTAAGCCGGGTTCTGTACGTTTTGCAACGCGACAGTCATTCCTCTCGGCCAGACGTCGCCGTCTGGCTCCAGCAACCTACC
>JBDTXA010000014.1:0-37754 GCA_040006415.1 Rhodanobacter sp. | reverse complement strand
CCTGTGCGCGTTGCTTTTTGGTGACGTAACGGAAGAGCATCGCGCACAGGGTGCGCTCCTACACGTTACCCAGCTGCAGCTTGTCCAGAATGCGGCTCAGCCACGCCTGCCCCCCGCGTCGTCGCGTTTCCGGCGGCGCAGGCGCAGGCCGCGCAGCACGCCGAAGACGCCAATGGCAGCCCACGCCGCTTCCATCACGAAAGCAGGCGCGTTGAAGCTGCCAAACACCAGCGACAACATCACGCCCAACGCGCTGAAGATGTTCATCAGCTGATAGGTCAGACCGTTGCCGTTCAACTTGTGGGCCTGCAGCATCAGGAAGGCCAACAGCACCAGCAGCACACCGATATACCCGACCCAGTCGTGCCACATGATCGTTGTCATCTCTTGGCGCTCCGTTGGCGCAAGGCTTCGAAAAGTGCCACACCCGTGGCGACCGAGACGTTGAGGCTTTCCATGTTTCCCGGCATCGGGATCTTCGCCACGAAGTCGCACAGATCACGCGTGAGGCGGCGGATGCCCTCGCCTTCGCCACCCAGCACGATCGCCACTGGGCCACGGAAATCGACACCGTAGATGGAGGTATCGGTGTCACCGGCGAGGCCGGTAATCCAGACACCCGCATCCTTCATCTCCCGCAGGGTGCGGGCCAGGTTGGTCACCGCGATCAGCGGCACCCGGTCTGCGCCGCCTGCTGACGAGCGGCGTACTACCGGTGTCAGACCGACCGCGCGGTCCTTGGGAACGATCACCGCCGTAACCTTGGTCGCTGCAGCGCTGCGCAGGCAGGCGCCCAGATTGTGCGGGTCGGTCACACCGTCGAGCACCAGCACCAGGGTATCACTGCCATCGCGCTCCAGCAGTGCGGCAAGATCGTTTTCATGTGCCGGTGGCGCCGCCTCATAACGCACCACCACACCCTGGTGGCGGGCAGCGCCCGCTACCCGATCCAGTTCTTCACGCGGTCGATGCTGCACCGGAATATTCAGCTTTTTTGCGCGCTCGGCCAGTTCCAGCACCCGCGCGTTGCGCTGGCCGTTCTCGACCAGCAACTCGCTGACCCTTTCGGCATCGTTGCTCAGCGCGCCCTCGACGGGATTGATCCCTACAATCCAGCTCTCGCTCATGACTTGCCTTTCGATGTCGGTTTCGATCGCCGCCGCGTGGGTTTCGCACCAGTCTTCTTGTCCGTGCTGCCGCCGGGCTGTTGCCTGCCTGAGGCTGCACCGGCGCCCGTTCGACCCGCGCCTGACTGGCCGCGGCCTGACTGACCGCGGCCAGATTTTGCGGTGCCGGCCTTTTGATCTTCTTTCCGGTTAACGACCTGCTTTTGCCCTGCCTCGCGATGTTCAACGACGGGGACCACATCCTGCACCGCGGGCTTTTTACGTCCAAACGCCCGTCCGATTGCGTCTGCGGTGCGTCCGAACATGCCCTGGGCTTTCTTGGCTGGCGCGGCTTTCTTCGGCAGCGAATAGCGTTCGCCGCTGGCCGCATAGTCGTACGCCTTGCCGCTGGTTGGTGCCGCCTTTTCCGGGTGGCGTGGTTCAACCATCCGGAAGTCGATTTTTCGATCTTCCAGGCTCGCACGCAGCACCTGGATGCGCACATGATCGCCCAGGCGGAACTGCGCACCCGTGCGTTCGCCCTTGAGCAGTTTGCGGACCGCGTCGAAGTGGTAGTAATCGTTGGCCAGCTGGCTGATATGCACCAGTCCCGACACCTTCGATTCGTCCAGCTCCACGAACAGGCCGAACGAGGTAACGCCGGTGACCACACCGTCGAATTCGCTACCGATGTGCTTCTCCATCCAGGCACATTTGAAACGCTCATCGACATCGCGCTCGGCTTCCTCGGCGCGGCGCTCACGCTGTGAACAATGCACCGCCATCGCTGCCATTTCGGCCGGTGTGTAGGCGTAGTCGACTGGCTTGCGCCCGGTCAGCGCAAAGCGGATCGCGCGATGCACCAGCAGGTCGGGATAACGACGAATCGGCGAGGTGAAGTGGGTGTAGGCCTGCAATGCCAACCCGAAATGGCCGCGATTGTCAGGCTGGTACGCCGCCATGCTTTGCGAGCGCAGCAGTACGTTCTGGATCAGCTCGCGTTCCGGGCGATCCTTGACCATGCGCAGTATTTCTGAGAAATCCGCTGGCGTCACTTCATCCACCGACGGCATGTGCAGCTTGAACTCTTTCAGAAACTGCTGCAGATCCTCGTACTTCTCTGCCGGCGGCGGTTCGTGCGCACGAAACAGCGCCGGAATCTTCTTCTTCTCCAGGAACAACGCTGCCTGCACGTTGGCGGCAATCATGCATTCCTCGATCAGCTTGTGTGCATCGTTGCGCTCGGTCGCACCCATCGATTCGACACTGCCGGTCTGATCCAGGCGGAACTTCACTTCCGGCGTCTCGAAGTCGATCGCACCGCGGCGTTTGCGCTGCTGGGCCATTGCCTTGTACAGCGCGTGGAGGTTTTCCAGCTGCAGCAAAACGTCGGACACCTCGTGGCGCGCATCTTCGTCTTGCAACCCCACGACTTGCCACACCTTGTCGTAGGTAAGCCGGGCGTGCGAAAGCATCACCGCGTCATAGAACTTCGCCTTGACGACGTTGCCTTCGGGATCGACCATCATGTCGCAGACCATGCACAACCGCTCGACCTTCGGCATCAGCGAGCAGATACCGTTCGACAGGGTCTCCGGCAACATCGGCACCACAAAGCCGGGAAAATAGGTCGAGGTACTGCGTTCGTACGCCTCTCGATCCAGCGCGTTGCCAACCTTTACATAATGCGAAACATCGGCGATCGCCACGATCAATCGCCAGCCGCCACCGCGCTTGGGTTCGGCATACACCGCATCGTCGAAATCGCGTGCATCGGCGCCATCGATCGTCACCAGCGGCAAATGCCGCAGATCGGTACGACCCTCGCGTTCGGCGGCGGTCACCTGAGATTCCACCTGTGCCGCATCACGCAGCACGTCAGGCGGAAATTCGTGCGGCAGGTCATGGCTGGCAATCGCCATCTCCACCACCAGCGACGGCTGCAGGCGTTCACCCAACACGGCACGGATTTCGCCCATCGGACCACGATGCTGGGTCGGTGGATCGGTGATCTCGATCACCACGATCTGGCCTGACGTGGCTCCCTGATCCTGGCCGGACTTGATCAACACATCCTGATTGAGGCGACGATCGTCTGGCACCACCAGGGTGACACCGTTCTCCATCACGACGCGGCCTACCAGTCGCGGCGAACGTCGCTCCAGCACCTCGGCAATCGCGCCCTGCTTGCGGCCGCGGCGATCGATGCCGACGACGCTGGCGAGGACCCGGTCGCCGTGCATGACGGTACGCATCTGCTGCGGCGACAGGTACAGATCGTCGCCGCCTTCGTCGGGCCTGAGAAAACCGTAGCCTTCGGCATTGGCCAGCACGCGACCGGCGATCAGGTCGAGCTTCTGCGCCGGAGCGTAGCCACCGCGACGACCCTGCAGCAGCTGGCCATCGCGCACCATTGCACCCAGGCGCTTGCGCAGCGCCTCGAGATCGTTTTCGTCATCAATCGTCAACGCTTCGGCGACACGTGCCTCCGTAAGCAGCTCACCGCGTTCTTCAAGCAACGCCAGGATGGCCTCGCGACTGGGGATCGGGCGGTCGTAGCGCTTCGCCTCGCGATCGGCATACGGATCGCGCACGGCGCCTGCGGCGGCCTTCTTGCGCTTGTCCGGTGCGCCAGCATCGCGCGGGGCTCGCGGCTTGGCGGATTTTTTCGCGGGGTGGCCGGCCGGGGGATTGCCGGATTGGGGGGGAGTTTTTCTGGTCACTCAATGTCCTTGTGATATGTGCGCCGCGGAGGATGCCACGTCGCAGCGAATGAATGTGGAAAGTATTGACAAGCTTGCTTCAGATGCCTACATTACGCGGCTCACGCAGCTCGTACAGATTTGTGTGACACCTGCCCAGGTGGCGGAATTGGTAGACGCACTAGCTTCAGGTGCTAGCGGGGGAAACTTCGTGGAGGTTCGAGTCCTCTTCTGGGCACCAAATTTGGTTAAAAGAGTTTTACCAACTCTTGCAACATCATCAAACCCCGTCTCATCGCGGGTTTTTTTGTGCCCGCTCGTTTCATGGAGCGGTGAAAATCTGTCAACCATTATAACCCGCCAACTGCACGGGCCGGCGACGCCTCCGTTTCGCTGCATCGGCATCAGGTAGACGCCGGTCCCTTCAGCTCGACCATGTTGCCCTGCGGGTCGTACAGGTAGATCGACGGACCTTCGCCTCTAGCGCCGTAGCGCTGGCCCAGTTCTCCGATGCGCACGTGATGTTTCCGCAGGTGAGCAAGGATCGCCGGCTCGTCGTAATCTTCCACGCGCAGACAGAGATGGTCCATGTTGTGGCCTTCGCTTCCCGGCGCCGAACCCCCGTGCCGCCCCAGTTTACCGTCCATCGAAACCAGGTCGATGAGCGAGGCCCCGGCCCGCAACTGAACCAGGCCGATCTCTGACTGCCGCCGTTCTTCGTGGCAACCCAGCACCTCGCAGTAAAAGCGCTGCATGGTCTCCATATCGATAGCACGCAAGACGACATGGTCGATTTCGCTGATACGGATCATGGAACTCTCGCGGGAAGGCTGTGGAGACGTGCCGGAGCATAATGCCGCCGATGTCCCGGCGTCACTGGAAGCACCGCACGACACGGCGGTTCCGCCCTGTATAATCGGCGCGGTAACGCTTGGTGGGAGAAGCGGACGACCCCGGAATCGGGCCGTGCCGCTGCCGAAGACGCAACGCCCGTAATCGCTCAGGCCCCATACCATCAGGCGTAAACACTCTGGAGAGAGCGGTTGAATCCGCCGCCGAAGGTGCACGAGACGCTCTGGCGTTTCCAAACTCTCAGGCAAAAGGACAGAGGGGCGCCCCACGTGCGGCACGGCACGTTGTCTGTGGATGGCCCCTATGAACAAGAACACTTCCCCCTCGCTGCGCGATCTCGAGCAGCACGATGCCTTTGTGTCGCGTCACATCGGCCCCAACGATGCGGAAATCGTGGAGATGCTGCGGTTGATCGGCCACGACTCCCTGGATGCGATGACGGACGCGATCGTGCCTGCGGATATCAAGTCGCCTGCCCCGCTGGCCCTGCCCCAGGCCATCACTGAAGTCGAGGCACTGGCAAAGATTCGCATCATCGCGGACAGGAACCAGGTATTCCGCAGCTTCATCGGCCAGGGCTACTACGGCACTCACACGCCCAACGTCATCCTGCGCAACATTCTGGAAAACCCGGCCTGGTACACCGCTTACACGCCCTATCAGGCGGAGATATCTCAGGGACGGATGGAGGCGCTGCTCAATTTCCAGACGATGTGCGCTGATCTTACCGGCATGGAAATCGCCAACGCCTCGCTGCTGGACGAAGCCACCGCCGCCGCCGAAGCGATGACGCTGGCCAAGCGTTCGTGCAAGTCGAAATCCAACGTGTTCTTCGTGTCGAAGGGAGTGCATCCGCAAACCCTGGAAGTGGTTCATACACGAGCCGAGGCGTTGGGCATCGAATTGCATGTCGGTGATGACGCCGAAGCGAGTTCCGTCGAAAGCTTCGGCGTGCTGCTGCAGTACCCGGACACCTTCGGCCACATCGGCGACTACAAAGCTGTCACCGATGCCGCCCACTCCCGCGGCGCGCTCGTGGCCGTAGCGGCTGACTTGCTCGCGCTGACTCTTATCGCCGCTCCCGGTGAATGGGGCGCGGACATCGTGGTCGGCAATACCCAGCGCTTTGGCGTGCCGTTCGGCAACGGCGGCCCCCACGCCGCCTTCATGGCTTGCCGCGATGCGTACAAGCGCTCCATGCCCGGTCGCCTGATCGGTGTCTCGCTCGATGCCGAGGGCAAGAAATCGTACCGGCTGACCCTGCAGACGCGCGAGCAGCACATTCGGCGCGAGAAGGCCACCTCGAACATCTGCACCGCGCAGGTGCTGCTGGCGGTGATGGCCAGCATGTACGCCGTCTACCACGGTCCCGACGGCCTGACGCGCATCGCCCGCCGCACTCATCGCCTCACCGCGATCCTGGCCGCTGCCCTGCGCGATAAAGGCCTGACATCGGGCAACGGCTTCTTCGACACGCTGCACGTCAGTGGTATCGATGCCGCCGAATTGCATGCGCGCGCCGGTGACACCCGAATCAACTTGCGTGCGATCGACGACAGCAGCATCAGCATCAGCCTGGACGAAACCACCACGCGCGAGGACGTGATCCAGCTTGCCGGTCTGTTCGGTGCCGAGATCGCCGACATCGATGCGCTCGATGCCGCCACCGACGATGCGCTGCCTGCCAGCCTTGTGCGTAGCAGCCAGTTCCTCACCCATCCGGTGTTCAACACGCATCACAGCGAGCACGAGTTGCTGCGTTACATGCGCGCGCTGGCCGACAAGGATCTGGCGATGGATCGCACCATGATCCCGCTGGGCAGCTGCACCATGAAGCTCAATGCCACCGCCGAGATGATTCCGGTGACCTGGCCCGAGTTTGGCAATATCCATCCGCTGGCGCCGGCCTCGCAGACCCACGGCTACAAGGAGCTGATCGACGGCCTCGAGACAATGCTGGTCGAATGCACCGGCTACGACTCGGTGAGTCTGCAGCCGAACTCCGGCGCTCAGGGCGAATACGCCGGACTGCTGGCGATCCGCGCGTATCACCGCTCGCGCAACGAGGGTCATCGTGACGTCTGCCTGATCCCCGAATCCGCCCACGGCACCAATCCGGCGTCTGCCCAGCTCTGCGGCATGAGCGTGGTGGTGACCAAGTGCGACAGCAACGGCAATGTCGACGTGGATGACATCCGCGCCAAGGCCGAAAAGTATGCCGATCGCCTTGCCGCCCTGATGATCACCTACCCGTCCACGCACGGCGTGTTCGAGGAAGACGTCGTGGCGATCTGCGACATCGTGCACCAGCACGGCGGCCAGGTGTACACGGACGGCGCCAACATGAATGCCCTCATCGGCGTGGCCAAGCCCGGAAAATGGGGCTCGGACGTTTCCCATCTCAATCTGCACAAGACCTTCTGCATCCCGCACGGCGGTGGTGGGCCGGGCGTCGGTCCGTGCGCCGTGAAGTCGCACCTGGCGCCGTTCCTGCCACGGACGCTCGATGGCGAAGGCCCCGTCGGCATGGTCAGCGCGGCCAGCTACGGCTCGGCGTCGATCCTCCCAATCTCGTGGATGTACATCACCCTCATGGGCCAGCAAGGGCTGCGTAAAGCCAGCCAGGTGGCACTGCTCAACGCCAACTACATTTCGAAACGCCTGGCACCGCACTACGCCACCTTGTACACCGGCCGCAACGGCCTGGTGGCGCACGAGTGCATTCTCGATCTGCGCCCGCTCAAGGACGCCACCGGCATCGGCGCCGAAGATGTCACCAAGCGCCTGATCGACTTTGGCTTCCACGCCCCGACGCTGAGCTTCCCCGTGGCCGGCACGCTGATGGTCGAGCCGACCGAGAGTGAGTCCAAGCATGAGCTGGATCGTTTCATCGACGCGATGATCCAGATTCGCGAAGAAATCCGCGCCATTGAGGATGGCCGGCTTGACCGCGAGGACAACCCGCTCAAGCACGCCCCACATACCGCCACCATGGTCTCAGCCAGCGAGTGGACTCACGCCTACCCGCGTGAACTGGCCGCGTTCCCGCTGCCCAGCCTGAAGCTGCAGAAGTACTGGGCACCGGTCGCCCGCGTGGACAACATCTACGGCGACAAGAACGTGTTCTGCAGTTGCGTGCCGATCGAGGAATTTGCCGAGATCGAGGCGTTCAGCGAGCCGAACGTGGGCTGAGAACGGCCCGACAACGTTCCAGCAAAAGCCCCGCCACGCGGGGCTTTTGCTTGTCAGCACCGCTGGCTTCCACTACTTGCCCGATCCGGTCGAGCTCATACACGAACCTGCCCCACTGACGCCCTCGCAGGCAAGACACGCCGTCGTGTTGCACACGTCAGAAGCCAAGCAGATCGTCAACCGGCATCACCAGATTACCGCCGGTGATGCGCTGCAGGGTCAGTGCGAACAGGTCGACGTTGTTGTCGAAGCTGCCGTGCCCGGCATCGATAGTGGTATCCGGAAGACACTCCTTGACCTTGTCCGTGGTGATGATGTCGGTGCGCTTGTCCAGCCCGCTGAGCTTTGCCGCTTGACGCCAGTTGCCCAGCGCCTGCGCTGTGCTCGATGAACCGTCCCAGCGCCGGTAGCCGGCATCGAGCACATTGGCCAGGCCGAGGATCGGCGTGCGTACATCCATCTCCAGCGCGTTCGATACCAGATACAGCAGCGATTTCCGGTAGATCGCCGCCGTGTTGTCGTCGCGCTCGTTGCGGTCGGACAGGATGGCCATGTATAGGTTCTGCATCAGCGCTTGGTGCGGACTGTAGTGAAGGTTGGCGAACTGCACCGTGCAAGCCGGTGCATACAGGTGCACCGAGGCGAGGCGCGTCGCGAGCCCGCGTGAGGCCAGCAGGTCTACCAGCCAGCCATGAAAAATCGAGCCGGCCGAGTGTCCGACCAGATGGATCTCAAGATGCTCACCCCAGTTTCTGGCAAGATTCTGCAGCGCAGTCACCAGCAGGTCGCCGCCGCGCAAAGGCAGGCTGGCCGCCTGGGCGTTCTCCTTCATTTCGCTCCAGACCGGCCGCGCCAGCGGACGGGCAACCGTACTCTCGATCAGGGCATCCGTGGCATCGCTGACCACCTCGCGGATACCGCCAGCGCGTGATGAGCCTTTACCGAATTTGTCGGAAAATATGTCGCCGACGGATTCGAGAAGGCCGGTTTTCCAGACCATGAACAACGGATAGCAACCGTTGCCGATGAAGTAGCGCCCCATTGCACGGGCACGTCCGATCGCCGCCGCTTCGCTGTTCAGTCCGCCATGGGCATATATGACAAGCCGCTTGGTCGTGCCCGGCTGGGTGCGAAACCACTGATCGGGCAGCGAACAGGCCTGATACAGCAGGCCGCGGCTGAGTTCGTCCTGAGTGAGGTAGCGATCGACCTTGCCGTCGTTGCCAAGCACCACGCTGTGCTCGTAGGCCATGGTTTCGTCCCACCACTGCGAGCGGTCGACCCCGGAGCGGCCTACCCCGGCCTGGCGGCCCGCTGCAAGCTGGCCCAGCACCACGCCGGATACCCCCGTCGCCGCGACCCAGGCGTCCATGCCATTGGCCAGCCAGTCGGCATAAGTGATCACGGCGAAACCGCCACCACCCCAGCCGCGACCCCAGGAGTTCTGCACCACGAAGCCCCAGGTGTTGAAGCCCACCAGGGCGAACGCGTGGCCACCGTCGCGCGAGGGCTTGCCGTCGAAGGCGATCACCGGCAGCGCATCGTGCCCGGTTATCTTGCGGCGCACGGTGGGCACGTTCTGCCAGCCCTCATGCGTATTGCCCGAGACATAGATCGCGCCGACCTCTTGGATCGCCGCCTGCAGATCGGTGATCGATTTCAGCTCGATCCGGTAGTACACGCCCAGCGTGTTGGCCGCGGCGCGTTTGGCATAGCCGAACTTCGGCGTCAGGTCGTTCGAGGCCCGATACGGCCAGTCCTCCTCCAGGCAGACACCGTGGTAGAACCAGCCTTTGAGTGCGCCGCGACAGCTGGACCCCTCGTAGTCCTCGCCGGCGTATTCGTCGTAACGCCGCGCGAAGTTGTACAGCATGCGCGGGCTGACCGATTCGAGTTTCTTCGGCATGCTGCTCTTTCGCCAGCGCAGGTAGTTCACTACGCAGGCAAGGCCAAAGCCGGTGCAGGCGCCCTCCTGACCTTGGTCAAGGATCAACCCTGCGCCGGAATACGCAGGCAAGAACTGGCCAACCTGCTCGTCGGTCGGGAAGTGATCCGGCAGGCTGACCGGCGGTGGCATATAGACAAGGTCGCGCAGATCGATGGGGTCCTTGCTGACGTTGAGCGTGCGCGTATCGGTCGCAGCCGCCGAGGCCGTCGCTTTGCGCCGCGCGCCCGCGCCGCGGCTGGCGACGGTCTCCGGCCATACGGTCCTGGCCAGTTGGAACACCTCGCGGAAATTGGCCAGGCCATACGAACCACCATTGACCAGTTTGCGCGCGGCGGCGTAGTTGTTGCCAGCTAGTGCTTTGCGCATGGCGGCGGCATGGTTCGCCAGGAACTCGCTCAGGAGCACGGCGGCCACCTCCGGCGCATTGGCCAGGTCCGGGTACGCCTCGATGTTCACCCCGATCCGCTGCGCGTAAGCGCGGTAATTGGCGTGGCCGGAGAGCTGTACAAAACCCCGGCCGCGAAAGCGCGCACCGTCACCCGGCTCCTTGTTGCCCAGCGACGCACGTCCCTCATACGCGCTGAACGGTGGTTGCCCCGGCGTCGTGTTGTAGTGCGAGGGATATTCGGAAATCGGCACGAAACCCTCGGTTTCCGCACGTATCGTGCCCATTGCAGCGCAAATCATGGTGCGGTCGCGCAGGTCGCTCACACTAAGCGCCGCGGCGACATAAGGGAGGTAGCGGACGATGTTCGAAGCCTTGGTGGCCGGAAACAGTTGCTGCACGGCCACGACCGTCAGCGGCACGTCCAGCGGCTTCAGCGTGATCAAGCCAAGCACGCTCTGGCAGTACGGTCCGATGATTCCGTCCGCCACTACGCCGATGCCGGTCTGCCATCGACGTGCTGCCGCATCCGTCAGCGCGTCGAATTCATCGCCCATGGCAAGGCCGGGAAATTCGCTTGCTTCCTCGCCTAGGGTTTGCGCCAACTGCTTGCGCAGCGTCGCAACTTCCGCTCCCGCCGCATCCTTGACCAGCAGCATTGTCATGACCGTATCTTCCTAACCGTTGTGAAGGCTACGAAAAAACAATGGGGCAGCTTAGGCCGCTGACTTGACCGCGCCTATTCCCCCATTCGACCTATGCCGGCTTGATGCCGGGCGCGCATCATGGACACCCGGTGAGGCCTTTGACTGCTGAGATCGGCACACCGCCTGGCTCAACTCATCTGACCGGTGCCCACCATTCGACAGCCCAGGCGAGCAGCAGCCGACATCGCTGAGTGGGTCGCTTCAGGTCACTTGCGGTCGCGGGCCGGCTGTTTAGCCTTCTGGACCCGGCGTTCCACCGGTCGATAAAGGCGAGAAATTGGTTTTCGTGGCCGGAAGGTGCCGTCAGCAAAACCTTCGGTGTACAGACAACTGATCGCCCCGCCTCGGTGACGAGATTCGCGCCATCGAGGATGGCGCGCCAGACCTCGCAGGCAACCCGATCAACACGCGCCACAAAGCGCAACCCTGATCTCGGCCAGCAAATAGGTCTGCGCTTGTCTGCTTGGGCCTGCTGCCCACCTGAAACTGCAGACGTACCAGACACCGTGGCGCGCGTTGACAACATTTTTGGCGAGCACGAACATTTTCTGCAGTGGCGCGCCGATAGAGGAATCTGCACCGATCGAGGCGTTGAGCGAACCAAGCGTCGGTTGACTGGAATTCGTACATCACAGAAATCTGCCACCCGGTGCTTGTGATTGCCTCCGACCAAGAGGCGCGCGCGCTTTCGATCACTTTGAAGGCAAGGCGAAACGAGAGGCTATTGCGGACGTGATGTTCACATTGGGCGAGCGAGGATGACGAGCGTCATCCTCCCCGTGTCAATCCCCTCCCGCACCCTGCAGCCCGGAGCGCATCATGGCAACGACCAAGACCCCCCCCAAGAATTCTCCTTCCAAAGAAAACCCGAAAGATACAAAGCAGAATCGCGGCAACGGCGATGAACTGCAATTGATGGCAAGCGGCGAACAACCGGTGTTGACCACCAATCAGGGGTTGCCGGTCAGCGACAACCAGAATTCACTGAAGGCGACACCGCGAGGGCCGACCCTGCTGGAGGATTTCATCCTCCGCGAAAAAATTACCCATTTCGACCATGAGCGTATTCCTGAGCGTATCGTTCACGCACGCGGCACGGCGGCGCACGGTCATTTCGAGCTGACCAAGTCACTCAGCAAATACACCACCGCGAAAATCCTCACCGAGAAGGGTGTAAAGACGCCGCTCTTCACCCGCATTTCCACGGTCGCCGGTGGCGCCGGGTCGGTCGACACCCCGCGCGATGTGCGCGGCTTCTCGGTCAAGTTTTATACCAAGGAAGGAAACTGGGATCTCGTCGGCAACAACATTCCGGTGTTCTTCATCCAGGACGCGATCAAGTTTCCCGATCTGATCCACGCTGTAAAGATGGAGCCCGACAGGGGCTTCCCGCAGGCAGCCACGGCGCACGATACGTTCTGGGATTTCATGTCGCTGACGCCCGAGGCGATGCACATGGTCATGTGGGCGATGTCCGATCGCACGCTCCCGCGTTCATTACGCATGATTGAAGGTTTCGGCATTCACAGCTTCCGCCTGCTCAATGAAAGCGGCGACAGCACCTTCGTCAAATTCCACTGGCGTCCGCGGCTTGGACTTCAGTCCACAATATGGGACGAGGCGGTAAAGATCGCTGGCGCGGATCCCGACTTTCATCGTCGTGACATGTTCGAGGCCATCCAGGCCGGCAACTTCCCCGAGTGGGATCTTGCCGTCCAGCTGTTCACCCAGGAAGAAGCCGACGCGTTTCCCTTCGACCACCTGGATTCGACCAAACTCATTCCGGAGGAGCTGGTGCCACTGACGGTCATCGGCAAGATGACTCTCAATCGGTGGCCGGACAATTTCTTTGCCGAAACCGAGCAGGTCGCGTTCTGCCCTTCGCACGTGGTGCCGGGTATCGATTTTTCCAACGATCCCCTGCTGCAGGGGCGCCTTTTCTCGTATCTGGACACGCAGCTTTCCCGCTTGGGTTCGCCCAACTTCCATCAGATCCCCATCAATGCGCCCAAGTGTCCGTTTGCCAATCAGCAGCGCGATGGGCATATGCAGATGGAGCAGCCGAAGGGTCGCACCTCCTACGAACCCAACTCGTTGGAGCCCGAATCTGCGCGGGCTTCCATGTCGGGTTTCCGCAGCTTCGCCGAGCCCGCCGCGAATGGCGACAAGGGCCGCATTCGTGCGGAAAGCTTTGCTGACCACTACAGCCAGGCTCGTCAATTCTTCCGTAGCCAGACCACACCCGAGCAGGCGCACTTGGCGTCGGCCCTGGTATTCGAACTGTCCAAGGTGGAAACCGCTCACGTGCGTGAGGCCATGGTGGGCCATTTGCGCAACATCGATGACGGGCTTGCCCAGCGTGTGGCCGACGGCTTGGGCATGATTGGATTGCCGCCGCCGCAAGCAGCAGCCGTTGCGGCGATTGATCAGCCGGTCTCGCCGGCGCTTCAGATCATCGGGAAAATGAAGGACACGCTGATGGGTCGCGCGGTAGGCATCCTGGTCCACAACGGCTCCGATGCGGGCACGATCAAGGCATTGAAAAAGGCTGCGGAGGCTGCCGGGGCCACGGTGAAGATCGTCGCGCCGAAACTGGGTGGCGCCACTCTCAGCGATGGCAAAAAGCTCGCGGCGGACGGCCAATTGGCTGGCACCCCGTCGGTCATGTTCGATGCCGTGGCCATCGTTCTGTCCGACGACGCGGGCAAGATGCTCGCCAAGGAGTCCGCTGCCGTCGACTTCGTGCGTGACGCGTTCGGACATCTCAAGGCGATTGCTGCCGACGGCGGAGCGCAGGCTTTGCTCAAGGCCGGTGGCATAAGCAAGGACGCCGGTGTCGTTGCCGCCACGGAAACCGCGGCCTTTATCGCTGCGGCAAAGACACGCCAGTGGGCACGGGAACCCAAGGTGCGCACGCTGGCCTAGGAAAGTTCCAGTTCATCGAAAGAGAAAAAGGCCCGAGAGGGCCTTTTTCTCTGTCTGGACATTCGGCTTGGCCCGGTTCTTTCGGTTTCAAAGCTGGGACAAGATTTTCGACTTCCAGTGCACGCTTTCAGCCATGGGTCACTCCTCCGGTGCTGGCTGCATTTTTTCCAGCACTTCTTCCAGATCGGCGATCATCGCTTCCAGTGATTCGTGCAGCTGACCTTGCTGATCCATCAGCTCACCGATCTTCTCGGTGCGCTTCAGGGCGGACAGCTCACCTTCGAACAGCAGCCACGCGCTGGAAAGCGCCTCGACGTTGTTCTTGGAGTAGTGCCGCATCTCCTTCAGCTGGGTCAGCGTGTCCTGCACGTGGTCAGCGTCGGTTTTGGTAATTTCTTCGGACATCGATCTCTCCATGGGTCGGGGGCGTGGTGATGCTCGTTGAAGATTGGCCAAGTTGCTGTGTGCGCCGGGTGAGTTCAGACCAAGTGGCGCGCACGCGAAGGCACCGAACAAAGTGCTTCGGTTAAGAGGAGACTCCGCATAGCGGCGCTTTTGTTGAATGATGGCTCGGCGCCACGCCTTGGCCGGCAACCTCATACGCCAACGAGTCGTACGCAAGAAAAGGCCGCGCCAGAAACGCAGGGCCTTTTCAAATCGAACAGGGACTCGTGTCAGAAGCTCACGTTGAGCGACATCCGTGCGCCCTGGTCGCTGGCGTTGTTGGCGAACTGGCCGTGATAGCTGGCGTCCAGCGAGACACGCCGACTTAGCGCGAAGCGTACGCCGAGATCGAAGAGGCCCGCATTCGATGCGGCCGGCAGACCAGCCACGGTGAAGCTGTCGCCACCGCCGTTGGCGAAGCTTTGGCGATTGACCGGTTGCAGATCGCCCCAGGCATGCTGCCAGCCGAGCTGAGCATGCACCTGCGTCGCGTCGGCACGACCAAAAACCGCGCGCAGACCCAAGCTGCCGAAGTTCACACTGCTGCTGTCGGCGTCCACGTTCAGCGACGCCAGGCTGCCAACCTCCCGAAACGCGTCCTGCCGTAGCCATACCTTGTCGACATTGGCATACGGCGTCAGGCTGAACTTGTCGAACTGAATCCGGTAACCGCCGTCGACATAGGCTTGGGTTACCCCATTGTCGTACTTGGCGCCCGCCTTCCCTGCCAAGCCAACTACGCCGATACGCCGATGACTGCTGGTCTTGTACCAGCTGTGGGCAGCACCGCCCTGCAGCTGCCATGCACCCAGATCAGCAGCGGTGTAAAGGCCGAGCGTGGTGTCGGTACTGTTTGCATCATCCGGCACATGGGTGCTGTTGTTGGAAACCTGCCCGGTGCCGGCTACCGCACCGACGCGCCACGCACCCAGGTCCCGATCGACACCCACCAGCAGCCCGCTACCGTTGCTGCTCAGGCGTGCCGCACTGGCATCGCTGTCGTGATGGCCGTCATGGCCCCATGCCGCAACCCATACGCTGCCATCGACGTCGCGGAGGTTAGTCAGCCCGGCGCCCTGCACTCCCTGCAGATGATTGTTGATGGCATCACGCACGTAACGACTGTCGTCGATGAGCGCGGTGCGCGTGCTGGCCAGGCTGTCACCGGCCAGTTCGGTGAACGCGCCCCGGGCCGCACCGGCTGACAGCGGTAGCAACGCGTCGTAAACCCCATTGCCCGCGCCCAATGCCTCAATGGCGGCGCCGGTATGGATCTCGTTCGAAGTCACACCCACCGACGGGAACAACACCGCGTTGCGTCCCAGCGTCAGGTAGGCATGATCGGCGTCGTAACTGAGCGTCGGGTCGAGAAAAGCGAAGTTGGATGTCACGCTTCCGAACGTACCGCTGACCCCGGCGTCCGCGCTGAGGATGGTGTAGGTCCTGGCGCCGTCCCAGTTGCTGCCGGCCACCATGGAAATCACCGAAGCACCACCCAGACTGGCGGCACCCGTCGCGTGGATCTGGTCGCTGCTGCCGGTATCGACCGCGTCGACCAGATAGCGCGCACCCGCCGCGATGCTGACGTCGCCACTGACAGTCAACGTGCCGACACGGTTGCCGCCGGGTGACACCGTGGCGCCGCTGGCCAGAGTCATGCCGCCGATGCTGCCCGTACCGGTCAGTAGCGCACCATCGTTTACGCTGACACGACTGGCCAGACTGCCCTGTATATCGAGCGTTCCCGCGGCCACGTCAGTGGCGCCGGTGTAGGTGTTGGTGCCCGCGAGGATCGTCGTACCGGAACCCATCTGGCTCAGTGAACCACTACCGCTGACCATGCCGCCGATGGTCACCGCATCGCTGCGATCGAAGGCCAAGATTCCATTGTCAGTGACATTTCCGGTGATCGAGCCGGTGGTGCCGCCTTTGCCCAGCTGCAATGTGCCGGCGCTGATCGTCGTGCCGCCGCTGTAGGTGCTATCGCCAGTGAGGATCGTCGTTCCGCGGCCAAGCTGGCTCAGCGAACCGCTGCCGCTGACCACGCCGGCCAACGTCGTCGCATCGCTACGATCGAAAGCAAAAGTCGCGTTATTGGTGACACTTCCGATGATCGAGCCGGTCGTTCCTCCATTGCCTATCTGCAAGATGCCGGCACTGATCGTGGTGCCGCCGGCGTAGGTATTATTGCCTGTGAGGATTGTCGTTCCGCTGCCGATCTGACTCAGCGCACCGCTGCCGCTGACGACGCCGTCAAACGTAAGCGCATTGCTGCGATTAGCGGCAAGAATTCCGTCGTCGATGACCTTTCCAATTATGGAGCCGGCAGTGCCACCGTTGCCGAGCTGCAGCGTGCCGGCACTGATCGTCGTGCCGCCGGTGTAGGTGTTGTTGCTGGTGAGGGTCGTTGTGCCGGTGCCTATCTGGCTGAGCGATCCGTCGCCGCTGACAACACCACCCAAGGTAAACGCATCACCGCGATCGAACGCCAGCGCGGCGTTGTTAACCACATTGCCCTCGATCGATCCGACCGTGCCACCGTCGCCAAGCTGCAAGGTTCCGGCGCTGATCGTGGTGCCGCCGGTGTAAGTGTTGGTGCCAGCAAGGGTCGTTGTTCCGTCGCCGATCTGGCTCAGCGAACCGCTGCCGCTGACGACGCCGTCAAAGCTGGTAGCGTCGCTACGATAGAACAGCAAAGTGCCATTGCTGACCACGTTGCCGACGATCGAGCCTGACGTAGCTCCGGTGCCAATCTGAAGACGGGCGCCCGCATCGATCGTGGTGCCTCCGGTATACGTATTGTCTCCATCAAGCCCTTCGAGCCCGCCGGCCACAACCAGGCCACCGGTGCCGCTGATGGTGCCGCCGAAACTGCTCGCGGCACGGGTCAGCGACAAGGTTTGCGTACCCAATTGCACCGTTCCGTCGCCGGCAAGCGTGATGATCGAGGTACCCGCGCTTGTACCTGCAATGTCGAAGACGCCATCGGCGGAGAGCTTGCGGGAATCGGTAATGCTGCCGCCGCCACTGAGGGCCAGCGTGCCCGCGTAGATCACCGTTTCGCCGGTGTAGGTATGGGTGCCGGTGAGCGTGGTGGTTCCTGAGCCCATCTGACTCAGCGAACCGCTGCCGCTGACGGCGCCGCCAAAGATCAGCGCATCGCTACGATCAAAGACAAGAATCCCGTTGTCGTTGACATCTCCGGGGATCGAGCCGGATGTTCCGCCGTTGCCCAGCTGCAGCGTACCGGTGCTGATGGTGGTGCTGCCGCTGTAGGCGTTGCTGCCTGTGAGCACCAAGGTGCCCAGATCGACCTTGGTCAAACCGTCGCTGCCGGTCAGTACGTTACTGATTGTGGCGCTATAGCCGGCACCCGCAGCGCTGCCATCACCCACGCGGATGACCGGTGCGATGCCGCCGCTGCTAACCACGGTCAGCGTGTCGCCGGTCAACGTGTAACCGTTGCTGGCGAACTGCAAGCCCGATGCACTAACTGGACTGGCGCCTCCGTTGCCGTCTACCGTGACCGTACCGGGCGCACCGCCGAAGATCGCAAAGCCCGGCTGCGGCGACATCGCCGCCGTGACGCTGCCGTTGGCATCGGTCCAGTTCGGCAACGTTGTCGACCACGTGCCGTCACCACCACCCATCTGGGTAGCGTCGGCGAGACCGTTACCGTTCCACAGGTTCAACGTGAGACCGGCACTGTTGAGCAGATTGATCTGCCTTTGTGCGGTCAGCTTCAGGATTCGCGGCGGCGCGCCAGCAGACGCACTGCCCAACGTCATGCCGCCATTATTTTCGGTGAGCGTGCCGCCGTAGGTGAACAAGTTGTACAGGCCAGGGCCGAAAGCCCCGGTGTCGCTGACGTTGAGCGTGGCACCGTTCAGTGCGAGGTCGCCGCCGACCGCGACGCTATCGCCCAAGCCAAACGCGGTGAAGGTATACGGTGCAGATGCAGGCGCACCAAACTCGAAGTCCAGTACGCCACCTTGCGCGACAGTGAGATTGCCGCCGATGGTCAGCGTGCCGATGCTATTGCCCGGTGCCAGATGCGCGCCACTGGCGACAAAGACGTTGCCGCCGATCATGCCGTGACCGCCGAGCGTGGCCCCACTGTCGACCGTGACGTCGCTGCCCAGCACCGCACCGTTGCCGGCCACGCTGCCAACCACCAGCGTGCCGTTCTGCACCGTGCTTTCGCCGATGAACGCGTGGCTATCGCCATCCAGTGTCAGCGTGCCAGTGCCTTGTTGCACCAGCGTGCCGCTACCGGAAATGGCGCCGACAAAGTTCACCGCGTCGTTGCGATCAAAGGCAAGCTCACCATTATAAGTGACGTTGCCGGTGATGGCCCCACCGCTGCCGATCCGCAGCGAGGTGCCGCTGCCGATCGTGGTCGTGCCAGTGGCGTTGATGGCGCCGCTGACGACGATCCCGGCGCTGTCGTTAAGCGCGATGTTGGCGGCGGAAAGTGTGCCGGTGATGGCGAGCGCTTGCGCATTGGTCAGTGCGAAATTGGCCGCGCTGAAGCTGCCCAGTGTTCCGATCTGATTCGCACCGTTGAGCGTGGTATCAGCGGTTGAACTACCGGTCAGCGTCGCGGCGGTGAGCACGCCGCCACTCTGGCTGAGATTGCCGCCACTTTGCAGCGCGAGCGTCTGCGTGTTGAGGTTGTGCGCGAGATCGAAATCGTTCGCCGAGTCGAGCGTCAGCGTGTTGGCAGATAGATCGGTGTTGAGCGTCAGCGCGCCATTGGTCGTGGTCAGACTGAGGCTGCCAGGCACGCTCAGCGGTCCATTCACCGACAGCGCCTGTGAGTTGGTGAGACTGAAATTCGGGGCGCTGAAGCTGCCCAGTGTGGCGAATTGATTGGCACCGTCAAGTGCGGTGTCACCGGTTGAACTACCCGTCAGCGTACCGGCGGTCAAAGCCCCACCGGATTGGCTGATAATGCCGCCGCTGACAAGGGCCAGCGCTGACGCGTTGACGTTGCGTGCCAGGGCAAGATTGGTCGCCGAGTTCAAGGTCACTGAGTTGGCAGACAAATCGCCGCTTACTGCCAGCGCGCCGGCCGTCGTGGTCAAACTGAGGCTGCCCGGCACCATCAGCGAACCATTTACCGACAGCGTCTTCGCGTTCGTCAGGTTGAAGTTCGCCGCGTTGAAGCTGACCAAGGTATCAAGCTGATTGACACCATTGAGCGTAGCGTCACCTGTTGAGCTACCCGTCAGCGTACCGGCGGTGAGTACCCCACCGGACTGGCTGATGTTGCCAGCGCTGGTGAGCGTGAGCGTCGTTGCGTTGACGTTGTATGCCAAGGCAAGATCAGTGGCCGAGTTCAAGGTCAACGCGTTGGCAGACAAAGCGCCGCTTACGACCAATGCGCCGGCCGTCGTCTTCAGACTGAGGCTGCCCGGCACGGTCAGCGGACCGTTCACGGCGAGTGTCTTGGCATTGGTAAGGCTGAAGTTCACTGCGCTGAAGCCGCTCAGTGTGTCGAGCTGATTGGGACCGTTGAACGCAGTGTTACCGGTTGAATTACCCGTCAACGTAGCGGCGGCAAGAACACCAGCGGACTGGCTGATGTTGCCGCCACTGAAAAGTGCCAGCGTCGTCGCGTTGACGTTGTGTGCCAAGGCAAGATCGGCCGCCGAGTTCAAGCTCACCGAGGTGGCAGACAGATTGCCATTCGCAACTAATGCCCCTGCCGTCGTCTTCAACCTGAGGCTGCCCGGCACGGCCAACGGACCGTTCACTGCCAGCGTCTTCGCGTTCGTCAGGCTGAAATTCGCCGCACTGAAGCTGCCCAGCGCAACAAGCTGGTTCGATCCACTGAGCGTGGTGTCACCGCTTGAACTACCGGTCAGCGTAGCAGCGGTGAGTACGCCGCTGTTCTGAGTGATGTTGCCACCGCTTTGCAGGCTCAGCGTGGTGGCAGTGAGGTTGTTCGACAGGTCGAGCGCGTCCGCCGAAAAGAGGGTCAAAGCATCGGCCGACAAATCGCCGTTGACCGACAGTGCACCGGTCGTGGTGGTGATGCTGAGGTTACCCAGTACCGTAAGCGGCCCGGTGACCCCCAGCGCCTTGGCATTGCTCAGGCTGAAATTTGCGGCACTGAAGCTGCCTAACGTGTCCAGTTGGTTGGCACCGGTGAGCGTCGTATCACCGCTGGAACTGCCAGTCAGTGTTGCGGCGTAGAGGACGCCACCGACCTGATTGATGGCGCCGTTGCTGCTGCTCAGAAACGCGGTACCGGTCGTAAACAAACTGCTGTTGAGCGTCAGCCCGTCCCGTCCGGCCAGCGTGATATTGCCGCCGCTAAGTAGGCCCGGAGTAACGAAGGAGCCGCCGTTGGCCACCAGGGTCAGGTCAGCGGTGCCCGTATCGATACTCGACAGCGGCAGCAGCAGAAAGCCGCCGGCAGTCAGGCTCAACTTACCGTCGAGACCGTTGTTGAGTGAAGCAATGGTCAGGGTGCCGGAATCCACCAGCGATACACCGTGTCCCGAAGCCGTTACCGCAGCGGCAAAACGGTTGCCCGAGTTGACCAAAGAGATAGCGCCATTAGCAGCCTGCAGGTTGCTGCTGCCAGACACCGTCAGTGCGCCGCCAGTAATGGTGCCACCGTTGCTGGTGGCCGCCAGATTGCCCGCCACGTTGCCGTGGCCTAGATCCAACGCACCGGTGCTGGTAGCGCTCAACGCGCCGGTTGCCAGTGTGCCCAGCGTCAGGGCACTCTGATCGGTGATCACCGTGGTGCCGCCGGTGAGGTTCACCAGGTCACCAAAATGGTTGCCGACGTTGTCCAGGGTGATGGTGTTTGACGCAGCGTCGATCGCAGTGGTCCCAGTGACCGTCAGGGCACCGCCCTGCTTTACCGCTCCGCTGGCATGGATCGTCAGATTGCTGCCCACCGAAACAGCGCCCAGCGTGGTGGCGGTGCCAACGCCCGTCGTGGTGATGCCCAGTGCGCCACCGGCCGCACCGCTGACGCCGAGATTGCTGTTGGCGGTGATCGATGAAACGCCTGCTGTCGCGCCACCAACGCCGGTTGTGCCGGCACCGGACAGGTTCACATTTACCGCCGTGGTATAGCCAGTGAAGTCCAGGCTGCCGTTGGTGCCTGCATCAAGAGCACCCGAAATGTCTCCGTCCGCGCCCGAGTGCATGAAGAAGCTTCCTGTCCCCGTGTCGGTAAGGTTGGCGACTCCGGAGAATGACCCGCCAAGAGCCGTCACTGAGCCTTGGTTGTGGCCGGTAAGAGTCCAGGTCTGGTTGGCCGCTGATAGCGTGCCGCTGCCCGAATCCTGCAGGTTCTCAAACGAACTCCAGCTCACCGTGCCATTGCCGCCTGCATTGGCACCGGTCAAACCGTAGGTCTGGTTGCTGCCGCTGATCGTGTCCGCGGCCGAGCCGCCCTTCGCCGTGCTGATGCCGCTCCAGCCACCGGTGCCCGTCGCAGTGCCACCCAGGCCCACGTTCACCGCCGTGGTGTAAGCGCTGTAATCCAGCGTGCCTGCGCCGCCGCCGCTCACGGTACCCGTCACTTTGGCACCGTCGGCAAACACGAAGTTGCCGGCCGTGCTGTCACCGAGGTTGCCGATGCCGGTGAAGCCACCGGCCAACAGCGACGTGACCGTGCCGGCGTTGGTGCCTGCCAGGTTGTAGGTGCGCCCGCCGGTGGTGTTGATCGAGCCGGTGCCGCTATCGGCAATCTTCTCGAACCCGCTCCAGCTCACCGTGCCATTGCCGCCGGCATTGGCGCCGGTCAGCGTGTAGGTCTGGTTGCTGCCCTTGATGGTGTCGGTGTTGCCGCTCCCGGCCACTGTAGCCACGCCGCTCCAGGTGCCGCCAACACCCGTCGTCGCTCCGCTGCCGTTGGATAGATCGAAACTCACGGGCACGCTGTAGCCAGCATAATTCAGCGACCTTGCTGCGATGTTGCCGCTGACACTCCCTGCGGTGCCGAAGTTGACCGTGCCGGTGGCGTCGTTGATATTGCCGAACCCATCCCAGCTCACCGTGCCATTGCCGCCTGCATTGGCACCGGTCAAACCGTAGGTCTGGTTGCTGCCACTGATCGTGTCCGCGGCCGAGCCGCCCTTCGCGGTGCTGATACCGCTCCAGCCGCCGGTACCCGTCGCGCTGCCGCCTAGATCCACGTTTACAGACGTGGTGTAGGCGCTGTAATCCAGAGTGCCCGCACCACCGCCGTTGACGGTGCCCCCCACATTCGCGCCGTCGGCGAACACGAAGTTTCCCGCCGTACTGTCGCTGAGGTTGGCGACTCCCGAGAACCCGATACCGAGAGTCGCGAGGCTTCCCTGCTTTGACCCAGTGAGATTCCACGTCTGGCCAGAGGCCTTGATCGTGCTTGTGCCATCGCCAGTGGCAGTGACCATTGCTGCGCCGGTGAATATCGGTGCGCTTGCGGCAAGATCGAGCGTGGTCTTGAACAGAAGGTTGAGCGACCCCGGGCCGGCGTACGTGCCACCGAGGTTGATATACGTTTTCGAATCAAGCGTCAGGGTGTTGGCATTGAGATGTACTATTGCGTCGTTGTTGGAGGTAATTCCGTCCGTCGACGTGGTCACCACCACGTCGCTGACACCCAACTGTGTGTTCAACGTGCCGTCGGTCAACGTACCCGGACCACTGTTGCTGACGGGATTGGTTCCGCTTGCGGTCGTGGTGGTAGTCGAAGCGTCGCCGTGGGTGATGGTGACTTCGGCAGGGGACGCGCTTGCAGGCGATGCGATCGTGCCCAGAGCCAGCGCTACCCCGATCGCCAGCGCAGTTGGCATCGCTGGCCGTGCTCCGCCGCCAACTGTTCGGTTGACGCTGGCACGATTGCAGCCAGCAAGCTCTGACGCTACCTGCAATACGCGCAGCGCGCGGTTCCAGACCAAACGATAAGTGCGATTCATGTTTTCAAGCCTGTAATCGGTCAGAAAATGTCGTTGACGATGGCGTTATGAGTAGGGCTGCGCTTGATGCCCGTTAGCGTCGCGTCGATCTATCTCAGCGTGCACATTGCGTGGTGGCCCGCAGCACAAGGGGCATCGTTGGCAAAACGTTAAGCAGGATCGGCAGCAACAGCGCTTTGCGCGGATCGGCGGGTGTTTTGCTGCGCAAGGTAGGTGAGGCAACGTTCCAGCGAGCTGTTCGAATTTGCTGACGTTGCAGCTGATGTGCTCGAAATCTTGCGGGGTGCGGGCTCGACAACGAAGCCGTAGTCGGCCTTGAGAACCTTGGTCGGATCGCTGGTGGGGTTTTCGTATCGCGCTAGCAACAGCTGATTGGCTTGTACGCCGTAGCCGGTTCTCTTCCGCGCATTGAAGGCATAAACGACCGCACCATCTGCGCCGGTTGAGCCTTGGGCACAGGTATGGACCCTGCCACCCACCCACGCAAACAGAGTCGTATCAGACTTGGGTAAGCCTGAGATAAAACGAAAACGCCGCAAGATTTTCCCCTGTTGATGATGTTCCGGCTCCATCCCCTCTGGACGAGGGCACCCGCCTGCCGGAACAACGCATCTCTGACTCCGTCTCGTACTCTAGTACTAATCAGGTGGCAGCATGAAGAACACCAGAATCGTTGCACCAAGGCGCGTGGTGAAACGCCTCGGTGGAAACACTTTCCAAGTCGACGATGTCAATCGCACGCGAACACCGAAGCCGTGGTGAAGCGTCACAGCTTCCTAAGAAAAACCCCGCAACGCGGGGCTTTTCTCACACTACCATTCGCGACCGATTAGCCGCCATTCTTGACCAGCCAAGCGTCGATCACCGGTAGACGATCCTTGCGCACCATCTGGCGGTACTTGATATCGGCGATCACGGTATCGGCCGCGCGGCGCGAGCCCTTGGCGATATGCGCATCGGCGTAATTCTTGATCTTGCCGATCATCGCCGGATCATTGGAGCTGCCGCCGATGCCCGGGTAGTAGCGGCTGCTGGACTGGGAATCGACCAGCTTGTCGATCTCCGGGCGATGGGCCATGGCGAACTCCCATGCCATGTCAGGGTGCTCGTAACCCACGTCACGAATCATGCCCGCGCTGTTGGTGGCACCCGGCTCGTCGGTAATGGCCATATTCAACGCACGCTTGGCCAAGGCATCGTCCTTGGCAATCGCCAGCAGCGAATACAGACGATCCTTGATCAGCGCCGAGGTCTCAGACTTGGCCATGGTATGCAGCTTGTTCCACGTAGCCTCGTCTGCATGGCGTCCCACCACCGCATAGATGGTCTTGCGAAGTGCCGTCGGGACCGCCTTGGGATCGGTGTCCTGCGCAGCAAAGCGGCGATTCACCTCGTTGATTACATCGGTGTCGCCCAGGTTGGCCAGCACGCCGATCAACTGCGTGCGCAGGATAGTGGTCGGATCGCCCTCGCCCGGTTTGGCCTCCCAGCCCACGCGCGCGAAGACCGGCTTGAGCTCCTTGATGGCGAACGCATCAAAGCGGTCCTGCCGCGCCTTGTCGCCGCGATAGTAAAAATCCAGACCAGAGAAGCTGCTTGCAATGTCCGCCCAGATCTGCGGATCGGCGTCGGCTGGTGCCTTCTGCGCGAGGTCCAGGAAGCTTGAGGCGGGCTGCAGACCGGCCATGCCAAGCGCCCAGCTTTCGTCCATCAGACCCAGCTGGTCGATCGGCTCCAGCTGGGTGAAATCGTTCTTGATGGCGGCGAATTCTTTCGGCGTATACAGCGTGCGGTAGTAGCCGCTCTGGCCGGCATTGATCAGCACTGGGCCACAACCGGCAACCGCAAGGGTCGCCTTGCCGTCGACGACGGTGCGAGCCTCTTCGCTGCTGCCGATAGTCTTGGCGATTACCGGCACATGCCACTTGAGCGGTGTCTTGTTCGGACGATCCTTGGTGAACTCGCCCTGGGTCAGGGTCACGGTGGTCTTGCCGTCATGGCACTCGGACGACGCCACGCGGATCAGCGGAATACCCGGCTGCAGGGTGAAGTCATGCGCAATCTGGGTCACCGGCTTGCCGGCCGCGCCTTGCACCGCCTTCCACAAATCGTCGGAAACGGTATTGCCGTGCGCATGCGCCTTGATGTAATTGCGCACGCCCTCGCGCCATTTGTCAGCGCCCACGTACACCTCGAGCATGTTGATCACCGCCTGCCCTTTCGAGTAGGTAATCGTGTCAAATGCCTGACTGGCCTGCTCGACCGTATCCACGTGCTGCACCACCGGATGGGTGGTGGCTATTGCATCGCGAGACATCGCACCTTCACGGGTACCTACGGCATCGAGGCTGGTGTGCCATTCCGGGTGCAGCCTGGCGGTGGTGCGCGCTTCCATCCACGAAGCGAAGCCCTCGTTCAGCCACAGGTCGTCCCACCAGCGCATGGTGACCAGATCACCAAACCACTGGTGCGCCATTTCGTGCGCGGCGGTGCTGAAGATGCGCTGCTTGTCCGAGTCGGTCGAAATCGCCGGATCCATCAGCAGTGAATATTCGAACGTGTAGATCGCGCCCCAGTTTTCCATCGCGCTGAAGAACTGGCTGCTGCCCGGCGAGGCAATGTTGTCCAGCTTGGGTAGCGGGTAAGGAACGCCGAAATAATCGTTGTACTCGTGCAGGATGGTCTTGGCCGAATCCAGCGCAAACTTCGCCTGGCCGGTCTTGCCCTTCTGCGTGATCACACCGATCTCGGTGGCGCCGGACATCGTGGTGGCGCGGTCGAATTCGCCCAGACCGAAGAACAGCAAATAGGTCGACATCTTCGGCGACTGCTGGAACTGCACGTGGGTCATGCCGTTGCCCAGGTCCTTCTTGGACGCCGCCGGCATGTTACTCACCGCCATGTCGTCGCTCGGCACCGTCACGTCCAGCGTGAAGGTAGCCTTGTACGCCGGTTCGTCCCATGACGGGATGAAGCGACGCGCATCGGAGTTCTCGAACTGCGTGTACAACGCGCGCTTCTTGCCCGACTTGGTGTCGTAGTCGATGGCGAACAGACCGTTGGCCTGGGTGCCGATCTTGCCGGCATAGGTCATCGCCAGCGTGTACGCGCCTGCCGGCAACGTGTGATCAAACGTAAACGTGGCGGTCTGCGTCTTCGCATCCACCGATACCTCCGGCGCTGCAAGCGCCATCTTGTTCTTCAGCGAGGTCAGGCTCACCTTGGAAAACGTCATGTCAAGCGCGTTGAGAGTGATGCTGTTGGTCGGCTTGAGCACGTCCACCGTCACCGTCGCCCGACCGTCAAAATTCATCGCCTGCGCGTGCGGCGTGATCGACACGTCGTAATGACTCGGCCGAACCGTACGCGGCAACTGGGTGGTAGCCAACTCGGACGAGGGCGCCGCCGCCGGCGCGGAGGCCATGGCGGTAACGGAAGCCCCGGCCAGAGACAGTGCAATCGCGGTAACCAGATAACTGCGCATGTGTGACATTCCTAGCAAAGGTGATCCAGCAACGAGGATTTCCAGGGGAAACCGAAGAACGTTGCAGGAAAACAATAAATTTATTGGCAAGCCTGTCATCTTGACGCCACAAGACGACGCCAGACACGGCCGAAAGTCATGCCTCTCCACACGATCACGCGATGATTCAGGGCGTGCCGGGGCTCGAATCATTGTGTTCCGGCGAGCCAACCGTCGGAGCCCAAGAAAGCCAAGGCACCGGGCATTCCGCCCCGAGTAGCGGCTTAGAGCGTGGTCCGAAAGACTAGGAGGTGGCGTCCCCTGTCCGCCCCGGAAGGGGAGGTTCGCTGATCGGCGTCTCCCCCGGGCCACCCGGACTGCGTGTCGGCGCCTTCTGCGGATCACTGGGCTCGGGTGTCTGCGGCGGCGGGGAATGCGGATGCGGGGTGGGCGGCTCTTCCCTGGGCGGAACCGGCGGCATCGGTCCCGGCGGCGGATCAGCAGGGGAAGGGGCCGGTGGGTCGATAGGCGTTGGGGCGTTCATCGCTGATGACTCCGTGGCGAACAGATGGTTGGTATAGCGCAGCGTTCGTGGATTGAGCGTGCATGGCTCCGGCGAATGACGAACCCGCTGTTGGCGTAGGCAGGTACACGATTCCCCGGTTCGGACCGGCTCCGGCGCTCGGACGATCGGCCAGGGTAGCTGTGTCCGCCGTTGACGACGACGGCACACGGAAAGCGCTCACTCGCGGGCAGTGACGCCGCAATGGTTTAGCCGCAAAGAGACAGGGACACGCTCCAACCACCAAGGTTTTTTTCAGCGCGGAGCGCCACTCCCGGTCGTGGTCAGCCGCGCGGACAGGAACGCCTCTATCTGCGCCGATGGCAACGCCTTGCTAAAATAGTAGCCCTGCGCCTCATCGCAGCCCTGCTCGCGCAGAAAGGCAAGCTGCTCGACGGTCTCCACGCCTTCGGCGATGGTCCGCAAACCGAGTCTGCTCGACATGCTGATGATCGCCGCCACGATGGCTCGATCTTCTTTGTCAGAGCTGACGTCTTGAACAAATGATTGATCTATCTTGACTTTGAATACGCGGAATTTTTTCAAATAATTCAGCGAAGAATACCCGGTACCAAAGTCATCGATCGACAACCGCACTCCACGTTCATGCAACCGGTCCATCACCGCGACAGCGCTTTGCGGGTCACTCATAGCAACGCTTTCGGTCAATTCCAGTTCAAGACACTGCGCCGGCACATCGGCTTCCGTTAAAATATTGTCGATCATGTCAACGAGACTTTTGTGGCGGAACTGCACGGCCGAAAGATTGACCGCAATGGCCATCATCGGATAGCCACAGTCCATCAAGCGCTTCAGCTCATGAACCGCCGTGCGCATCACCCATTCACCGATCGGCAGGATCAGGCCGCAATCTTCCGCGACCGGGATGAACTCCACCGGCGAGATACTGCCAAGGCCGGGGTGATTCCAGCGCAGCAGCGCTTCAAGACCGACCACCCTGCCGTCGTCCAGTGACAGCTGCGGCTGATAGTGGACCTCAAATTGATTCTGGCTCAGCGCGCGATGCATCTCGTTGAGCAGCAACATGTGCCGGGTCGCACGTTCCTGCATCTCCGCGGTAAAGAACCGATAGCCGTTGCGTCCCTCCTCCTTCACCCGATACATCGCCGTGTCAGCACTTCTCGACAACGACTCGAGGTCGTCGCCATCGTCAGGATAAATGGCAATGCCGATCGACGCCTGAACGACTAAATTGAAGGGCCCGATCTGATACGGTCGCGAGATGGCCTCCAGCACCTTGTCAGCCACGTGCACGGCCAACCGCGCATCACTGTCCGGCAGCACCAGGATGAACTCGTCACCGCCAAGACGCGACGCCGTATCCGATTCACGCAGAACCTTCTTCAGGCGCGCACCTACCTCAACCAGGATGGCATCGCCGCTGCTGTGACCCATCGTGTCGTTGATGACCTTGAAGCGATCCAGATCGATGAACATCACGGCCAGGCTGCCGTGGCTGCGCTTGGCCAGGCTGATCGCGTACTGAAGATGGTCGGCCAGCAAGTTGCGATTGGGCAGCCCCGTAAGCGCGTCGAAATTTGCCAGATATTGAATCCGCGCCTCTGATGACTTGCGCTCGGTAATGTCGCGACTGATGCTCAGCAACGACACCACATCGCCGTTCGCATCCCGCATCGGCGCGGCATGGGTTTCAAGCCAGCGCCGGGTACCTTTCAGGCCCACGATCTCGAATGCCAGCGTGGCGCTTTCTCCTTTCATCACGCGCTCGTGAAGATTCCTGAACGGCTCCCGGTGTTCTGGTAACACGAAGCTCGACAGGAAGCTTTTGGTCACTTGCTCGACAGAATCGAGTTCAAACATGGCGAGCCCAGCGGCGTTCATCTCGATCAGCTCGCCGGTGCGGCCAATCAGCTTCACGCATTCCGGCTCGGTTTCAATCACGGTGCGCAGGTGTTGCTCACTCAAGCGAAGTTTCTGTTCGCTTTGCAAACGTTCGGTCTCGTTACTGAACCGATCCAGTGCGTAGCTGATATCCCTGGCCATTTCGACCAGGAGATTTCGGCCTGCTTCGTCGAAGGCGTTGCGTCGATCCGAATAGACCACGAAAGCACCAAACACCGCCCTCTTCCGATGCAGCGGGATCGAGGCGATCGCGTTCCAGTCTTTGAGCGCGCCGCTTTCGTGCCAGGGAGCAGTCGCCGGGTCCTGCTTGAAATCCTGACACCAAAACGGCTGATCTTGCCGAATGGAGGTGCCCACTGGCCCCCAGCCACGGGGATCATCGCCAACCAGCGGGATTTCCAGCAATGTCAGATAACTCATGCCGGCCCCGAATGAAGAAGCCTGTCGGACCAGACCAGCGGCCTCATCCACCACGCCGATCCAGGCCATTTTCATGCCACCGAACTCCACCGCATCGCGGCATATCTGCGAAAATAGTTCCTCCTCGCTGGCGCTGCGCACAATAGCCTGGTTGCACCGACTGCGCGCCGCGTACAATCGCGTCATTCGCTGCAAGCTGTCTTCGGCCGTCTTGTGCGTGGTGATGTCGACCATTGTGCAGAGCAGAGCATCAGAATCAGTAGCTGCGTCGCGAATCAGCTCAGCCTGCGCATGAACCCAGATGACGTGACCGTCGGGGCGAACAATCCGGTGAGTGATGTCGTACTCGCCCCGACCTCCGATGGCCATCTCGAGGTTTTCCTGCACACGAGCCAAGTCGTCCGGGTGCACCATCCGCATGACCATATCGAGGGCCATGAACTCTGTTTGCCGGACCAGGCCACAGATCCTGTACACCTCTTCCGAGCAAAAAACCCTGTTGGCTCCACGACGCCACTCGATGAAGCCCAGATGCGCTACCTGCTGGGCCTTTTCGAGACAGGCTTCCTTGTCCCTCAGCGCGGTTCTCTCCCGATGACGGCTGATCGCTATCGAGGCGACATGCACCGCCGCGACCATCAGACGCAAGTGCTCCGCTGCTGGCAACGCGGGATGCCGGAAATACATCGCAAAAGTGCCGAGCACCTGTCCGCGTCGATCCAGGATCGGCTGCGACCAGGCCGCCACCAGGCCCCACCGCATGGCTTCCGCTCGATAATTTGCCCACAACGGGTCGGTCCTGAGATCCTCCACGTATACCGCCTCCCGACGAAAGGCGGCGGTTCCACATGAGCCGGCAGAAGGGCCGATCGGCTGACCGTCGATCGCCTTCACAAATTCCACCGGAAGATCCGAGGCCGCACCGTGGCGAATGTGCACACCGTCTTCGTCCAGCAAAAGAACGGATCCAAGCATGCCGGGGGACTGCTCCTCGATCGAACGGACCAGCGCGGTCAGTGTCTCCGAAAGCGGCGTGCCCGTGGCGATCATTTCAAGCAGCTGCTTCTGGCGATCCATCAGGATTTCCGCCCTCTTGCGCAGCGTGACGTCGCTGGCGATACCCAGAATCTGACTGATCTGTCCGGACGCATCACGGAAGAATGGCGTCTCTCGGCTTACCAACCAGTGCAGTGATCCATCCCCATCACGTATGCGGTACTCGAGCGTGCGCGTCTCCCCGCCAACAGCGTGTTGCCAGGCCTGGTGATGTTCCTCGATGAGGCGCAGATCATCCGGGTGAAACCGGGGAACTGTCTCGGTGCCGATGAACTCGGATTGCTCGGAGGCATGACCAAACTCGGTAAACAACTGCCGATTGACGTAGACATTGCGCCGTTCAGCGAGATCAAAGATGTAGACCGCACCGGGTTCGGCGTCCAGTATCCGTGCGAGAAAATGCTCCTTTTCCTCCAGCTTCAACCGCAGGCGATTGCGCTCGCCGATATCGCGAACGCTCAACAAAATGAGCGGTTCGCCCTGCGAAGCGAAGGGCTGAGAATAAACCTCTACGGCGAGCAGCGAGCCGTCTCGATGTTGATGAATGGATTCGAATATTGTTGTGGAGTGAAGCAAACCGTCGCGCCTTTTCGACACCTTTCCCCGTATCTCCGGCGCGGCCAGTTGGGACACATTAATATGCCTCAACTCATCGGCGCTGTAACCATAGCGCGCTACAGCCTGCAGGTTCACATCGAGAATGCAGCCGTTCGGGTCAAGAATGAAAATGGCATCGAGGCTTGCATTGATGATCGCTTGATACTCGGCGCCCGCTACGCCTGGCGCAGTCTTTTCCATGTTGTCTCCCGTACTCTTTCAAGCGTCCCGGCCGATACGCATGCGGTACCTGTCAGCCAGCATCGACGAATGCCATTTACTCTCGCCGGCTAAGCCCAGTAGTGCGGAAGTGCACAGTGTTATCGCCCGACGTTCCGCGGCAAAGATTAAATCGCCGATGCTGGCGCACAACGTTCTGTGTGTGTGAGGGTATTACTGACGACTTCCACGCTACTCGCCGTCAGTCTCGGTGCCGGTGCGTCACACAGACGTGAGGAGCGGGAGAAAGCCGCTGTTCAGCCCAGCCGAGTCATGTCTTCATTGAGACATTAATGAATGGCGTCCTGGTTGTGGGAGCTGGAATTTTGGAAGACGCCGCCATGAATTCCGCAGCACTCCGGCAATACGTTTTTAGTAAGTCTTACCAACGGCGTCAGGGATTTGCGAGAACGTCGCGTTCGTACGTCAACAAATTGACCGAACTGACGGATCGTGTGCATGCCAAGCAGCGACCGAGGACATTCTGATCAGGCCGTCGCTGGAATGTCTTAACAATGGTTTGTTCAGACATTCCCTAGCGATCACTGTGGTAGTTCGCGCTGCCACGCAAGCGTGCCGCCATCGGCAACGTCGATGAGACGATGCCCCGACCGGCTCACGGAGCCCGCCATCGCGTTGATAGACCACGGCAAGGTGGCCTGGGTGCTCAAACTATTGCGTCACAACGTCGCTGGCGATCGGTTGCGTTCGCGACGCGATCATTGAACGCCTATCGCCGACCAAGGCGGTACGCGCTCAGGCGTGGTGAATCTCGGCGGGAAATCGGAGTGCGCTCTGTCAGATTCGCGTCGACGCGTTCGTCGATCGGAGCGGTCGCGAGCCAAATCCTTTCAGATCGAACGTGCAAATAGTGGCGTACGGCTGCGTTACAAAGCCCTTTCAGGGAAGTAAACGATACGCTACCTATCAACGAGGTCTTCGCGCTGTTCGCACGCCGGCAGGAGTATGTTAGCCATGGACTCAATCCGTTTGGAGTCCGCGGAGTGGCCGCATGCTTTTATCACTCGATGCCGAAGAACGTGATCGGCGCAATGGTGGTCGGTCGACGCGGCTTTCGACGAGCTGATTCGCCAGCGCTTTCTCCCCATGCTCGAGCGGGCCGCGCGGGGTGAGTTGCACGTATGGCGCCACGAGACGCGTGGTCGGTTGGCCGAGATCCTGGTGCTGGACCAGTTCTCGCGCAATGTCTACCGCGGTTCGCCCGCTGCGTTCGCACAAGATCCGCGGGCTCTGGTGCTGGCGCAGGAGGCGGTGCGCGCTGGTGCACTGAGCGCGATGACGCAGACCGAACGCAGTTTCGTGCTGCTGCGCTTCGTGCACAGCGAATCGAAGGATATTCATACGTGGGCCGAGCGTCTTTATCGGGAACACGCGCCGGCGACCAACTACCAGTTCGAGCTCCGGCACAAGGCGATCATCGACCGCTTCGGCCGCTACCCGCATCGCAACGTGATCCTGGGGCGCACGTCCACCGATGAGGAGCTTGCGTCCCTGACCCAGCCGGGGTCGAGTTTCTGATCGCAAGGCCGGAATGATGCTGTTTTCATGGCCTTGACCGGCATGATGCGGACCCTGCCGCGGGCGCGGATGCCCGGTCAGCGCAGGGGATGGCGAGTCGGCGTCGATTTCAGCCGAGCCGGACTCCGAAATAGCCCCGATCGGTGGGTATTGATCGCGGACCGATCGACACGCTTCACGGTTTCACGCTGAAGTCCGCAGACTCGCGGTCTCGCGTTCTAACATGATCGTCAGCGAATCGCTTCGGAGGCGGCGGTAAGCGACGTGGCGAAGCGGGACAGATCTTGCTGGTATTGAGTTCGTCGGGCAGCCGTGTATAACCGAGGGCTTGGCCGTCAAGCGACGGCGCGTCGCGCCTGTGCTGCGCGGCGTTGCCCAACCCGAGGGGAGTAAACCGATGCTACGAATCACGTTGCGACCGCTGCTGCTCAGCGCAGCACTGCTGTCCTTGATTGGCCCAGCCTTTGCGACGGAACCGGTTGCCGCCGAGCCCTCCGGGATGCTCGGATTCACCGGCGCCGGTGCCACCGCGCAGCAGCAGTTGGAGCAGCGATTCGATGCGCTGCTCGATCCAGCCGACCAGCGCGACTGGCTCAAGCGCATGTCGTCCCAGCCCAACCAGGTCGGCTCGCCGCATGACAAAGCAAATGCCGAATTCATGCTGGCGCAGTTCCGTTCCTGGGGCTGGGACGCGCGCATCGAGACCTTCAACGTGCTCTACCCCACGCCGACCAAAGTGGCGCTGGAACTGCTCGGCCCGCATCCCTATACGGCCAAGCTGAGCGAGCCGGCGCTGCCCGATGACGCCACGTCCGGCATCCGCGACGGCTCGCTGCCGCCGTACAACGTCTACGGCGCCGACGGCGACCTGACCGCCGAAGTGGTCTACGCCAACTACGGCATGCCCGACGACTACAAGGACCTGGCCCGCCGCGGCATCGATGTACGCGGCAAGATCGTGCTCACGCGTTACGGCGGCGGCTGGCGCGGACTCAAGCCCAAACTGGCGCAGCAGCACGGTGCGGTGGGCTGCCTGATCTATTCCGATCCGCACGACGACGGCTTCGGCGCTGGCGACGTTTATCCCAAAGGCGGCTGGCGACCGGCCGATGGCGTGCAGCGTGGCTCGGTGCAGGACATGCAGCAGTATCCGGGCGATCCGCTGACGCCGGGTATTGGCTCGACCAAGGGCGCCAAGCGACTGGCGATCAAGGATGCGCCGACCATCCTCAAGATTCCGGTACTGCCGATCTCCTACGCCGACGCCACGCCGCTGCTGCAGTCGCTGGGTGGGCCGGTTGCCCCCGCCAACTGGCGCGGCGGTCTGGCGCTGACCTACCACGTCGGTCCCAGCGCAATGAAGGCGCACATGACGGTGCAGTCCAACTGGACGCAGAAGCCGATCTACGACGTGATCGCCATGATCAAAGGCGCGAGCGCGCCGGACCAGTGGGTGCTACGCGGCAACCACCACGACGGCTGGATGTTCGGCGCCTGGGATCCGCTGGCCGGCAACGTGGCGCTGATGGCCGAGGCCAAGGCAATCGGCACCCTGGTCAAGCAGGGCTGGCGGCCGCAGCGCACGCTGGTCTACGCCAGCTGGGACGGCGAGGAGCCCGGCCTGCTCGGCTCCACCGAATGGGTGGAAACACACGCCAAGGAGCTGCAGGCCAAGGCGGTGATGTACGTCAACACCGATACCAATGGCCGCGGCTTCCTCGGTGTGGGCGGCAGCCATTCGCTGCAGCACCTGGTTAATCAGGTCATCGAGGGTGTGACCGACCCGGAGACCCACGTCAGCGTGGGCGAGCGCCTGCGCGCGAGCATGCAGATCGAAGGTGCCCATCCCGAGGCCAAGCCGGAGGCAAAAGCCAATGCCAAGCTGGCGGCGACCGGCGGCGACTTGCCGATCGGCGCGTTGGGCTCCGGCTCGGACTACAGCGCATTCCTGGAACACCTGGGCATTGCCTCATTGAACCTTGGCTTCGAGGGCGAGGACGACAACGCGGGCATCTACCACTCGCGCTACGACTCGTTCGATCACTACATGCGCTTTGGTGATCCCACCTTCGAGTACGGCGTGGCGCTGTCCAAGGTGGCCGGGCACATTGTGCTTCGCGCTGCGGATGCTCGCGTGCTGCCGCTGCGCTTCGGCGACTTCAGCGACACGCTGGATCGCTACGTCGGCGAACTGCACAAGCTGGTCGACAGCACGCGCAAGGCTACCGCCGAGCAGCATCGGCTGCTCGACAATCATGCCTACCAGCTGGTCAGCGATCCAACCCGACCGGTGCTGCCACCGGCGCGCGATTCGGACATGCCGCCGATCGACCTGGCGCCGCTGGACCAGGCCGCTCAGCGGCTCAAGCAAAGCGCGCAGGCCTACCAGGCGGCCTACATGAATCGTGCCTCAGGCGGCTTCGCCATGTCGGCAGACCAGCAGCGCAAGCTCAACGCGCTGATCGCACGAATGGAACAGGCGCTGACAGACAAGAACGGCCTGCCCGACCGACCGTGGTTCAAGCACATGATCTACGCGCCGGGCATGCTCACCGGCTATGACGTAAAGACCGTGCCGGCCGTGCGCGAAGCGATCGAAGGGCGGCGCTGGAATGAAGCCGACCGCTATGCCGTGATCACCGCGCGCGTGCTTGACGGTTACCGCGAGCAACTCGACCAGTTGACGGCGCTGCTGACAAAGTCGTAACAGCACGGCGCGGCGTCGGCGAGGCGTGCGCCTCGCTGGCGCCGTCCACGCGTTCCATTCCGGAGGCCTTGCCTTGTTGATCCGCGACGCCACGCCTGCCGACTTTCCCGCCATCCTCGCGCTCAACGCAGCATTCGTCGCTGTGCTTAGCCCGATGGATCGCGAACGTCTGGAGAAGCTGCATGGACAGGCCGCCCTGCATCGTGTGATCGAGAAGGAAGGACATCTCGCAGCGTTCCTCCTCGCTTTGCGCGAGGGCGCCGACTACGACAGTCCGAACTACCGCTGGTTCGCGTCGCGCTACCCGCGCTTCCTGTATGTGGATCGCGTGGTGGTCGCAGGCGACAGCCAGGCTCACGGTGCGGGCAACCGGCTCTACCGCGATCTGCACGCGTTTGCGATGCGCCAGGAGGTGCCGCAGATCACCTGTGAGTTCGACATTGAGCCTCCCAACCATGCCTCGCAGCGCTTTCACGCGCGGCAGGGATTTCGCGAAGTTGGGCGGCAAGCCCTTAAAGGGGGCAAGGTGGTGTCGATGCAGGCTCTTGATGCGGTCGTTTCGAGTCAGCCTCGGTGGGCGCCAGTCGCGGGGTACGTGTCTGCTAGCTTAAGACCACGAGGCGAGCAAAGGTAGCGTAGGCACTTATGTTGAATTTCTCTCTGAGGAAATATTTCTTCCGACCCCTCATGCGCAGCAGAGAACCAAATGGTCAGTAAATGAACCTGACCCCGTTTTTGGCGCCTAAATTAACCACGCTGACTTTTGCCCAAGCGTGGAAGCTGATCTGCAAAGCGGCACCTGAAGGCACGCTCACGTCGCGCGATCGCCTAGCTGTTGAACTGTGCGCACACTTGCTTGTAGAGCTGCGGAGCGAGGGCGCCAACATGCACCCTGCAAAACTGGGTCGACTAGCAGTAAGTCTGGGCACTCTGGGCCTGACTCCCGCCGATGCTTCACGCGTGGCCGCAGCACCGCCGCCGAATCCCGATGCAAACGAGTTCTCGGACTTCGACTAGACAGCGATCGAGCGGGCGCCTTGTTATCATTCCTTCGCGCAATACCTGCGCGGAACAAGGGGGAATCTATGAAACTGACCGCGATGGCATGCGCCGCGCTTTTGCTGGGCGGGTGTGCAACTGCTCCCGTGAGCCGGAATGCTGCAAAGGACGTTCCAGCCGAACGGTTATTCGCTTTTCAGCAACCAACCAGTGCAGACGATGGATCTCTGCTGCTGATCCGGGATTCGGGGATGTTGGGAAGCGGTTGCCGGATAGTGATCTACATCGACGACGTGCGGGCCGCTTCCTTTTCAACTTCCGAAAAAGCCACCCTCAACATCACAGCCGGCCGGCACATTCTTGCGTCCGGACCTACAGGTAACGGACTTTGCGGAATAGGTGACGGAAAGGAATCGATGAAGCTTAGTACCGCCGTCGACATAAAGGCGCAGCACACCACCGTCTACAGAATCGCCATCGGCGCGAGCGGAGCAGGTGTCGCAGTGATGCCCGTGACGCTTTGACAGCGCAGCCCTACGCCACGGCACGGGCCCCGCTGATACAGGCGGCCAGCCCGATGCCCTACGCTTTCCCCGTCCCGTGATCTGGTTTCATCCGGCGATAGTCTGGCATTAGCCGACGAGCGATCAGGCGCGAGCCGATGACCGGGACCAACACTTCCTACAGCGCGGCAACATGTAGCGCACTGCGCAACGCGGATGCGTAGGACTATACGTCTCGTCCCTGCGCCTACCCTATCGGGACCCCGAAGTCGTAGTCCACTGGTTGGCACTGACCGTAAATTGACTTTGCGATCTTGCCGTCGACGAAGACATTTCTGGTGTATCGGCCAGATTTTGCAAAATTGACGTTAAGCGTCATTTTGCCACCTTTCAACTGATACGTGTCCGTCCACATTTCCGCATTACTGCCCAATACTGACCCCAGTGTCTCGGGATTTTTATTGACTCTGACGCCGTGATCAAACTGCCACTCAAGTACAAATTGATCGTTTTCGGCCGCGGTTTCTGCGACGACGAATTCTTCGGGCACAGGCCTGCCTTTTGCGCGCAAAGTCGAGGCCGATGCACCAGTAGTGCTGAGTGTCATAGAACAG
>JBDTXA010000013.1:0-39667 GCA_040006415.1 Rhodanobacter sp. | reverse complement strand
CACCGGCGCGCAGCGAGGCTGAGCTGCACAGTGCAGCAATGCGCGTGGTGCGTCGGCAGTGGATGGAGGACCAGACACGCGACACCGCGGCCTCGGTTGCCAGCTTCCAGCAGGCACTGTTTGGTGAGGAGGCGGTCGAGGGTTATCTGGAAAGTGGCGGAGGCAACCTGATCGAATCGCCTAAATCGATGTTCGGTTACCGGCTTGATCCGCAGGTACGCCGGGTGATCGTGCACATCGCCACACACATCCTCGAGCATATTCGCCTTACCGCCACGCGTCAGTTTGGCGTGCCGGTGCGGGGCGCGGTAATCGGACGACCGGTGGAGTTCCGCAGTTCCATGGGTGCGGAGGGTTCGCTGCAGGCGATCGGAATATTGCGCGAGTCCGCCGCCGCCGCAGGCTTCGATAGCGTGACATTTCTCGAAGAACCCGCTGCCGCCGCGATGCACTATCACCACAGCCTGGACCAGCGGCAACAGACGCTGGTGGTCGATATCGGTGGCGGCACCACCGACATCAGCCACGCCCATCTGGGTGGCAGCGACGCACCGCAAATTTCCCGCAGCTGGGGTTTGCCCAAGGGTGGTACGGACCTGGACGTCGGTATCAGCCTGTACAGTTTCATGCCGCTGCTGGGCAAGGACCGGATCAGCATGCCTGCGCATCGCTTCGTCGATGCTGCCAGTGTGCATAACCTGCCCCGCCAGCGTGACTTCCAGCAGCAGGACTACCGCTCCGTCGACGATCCCTACGGCAGGCGGCTGCGCGCGCTGCAGGCGCCCGGTGCCACCACGCGACTCAATCAGGCCGCTGAGCGCAGCAAGATTGCACTCAGCGGCTCGCCCTCGCATGCCGTCGAGCTGGGTTTCATCGAGCCGGCTCTGAACATCGAGCTGCATGGCGCCGACTTTCAGGCTGCCATCGCCTCTTTTACCAGCCAGTTGCAGCGCACGCTTTCCTTAGTGCGTGAAGAGCTCGATACCGCCCCCCAAAGCATCTTCGTCACTGGCGGCACCTCGCGCTCGCCGCAAGTTTTGCAGTGTGTGAGGGATGCCTTCCCCGGGATTCCGCTGGTACAGGGGGACCCCTCGCTGGGCGTCGTGTCGGGACTCGCCCGGGTTGCCCTTGACGCCCAGGGCGCCGCCCCTGAAGCCTCTCCAGAGAGTTCCCATGGAACCGTTCGAACGGTCACATTTCATTAACGAACTGCCGAGTACATTAAGCCCATGTCGTGAGACAACGTTCCCACCGCATGGCAGAGGCTCCCCTCCTCACCCATGCAACTAGATGGACTCCCCGAAAACCCGCAGACTCCCCTCTGCGGGTTTTTTTATGCGTACGGTGCCGCCGGCAATTCTGCCCTTCCCTCAAGGCATGTCCGTGATGCAGCAGCCATGACCGATGGCACGGCATGACTCACAGCCCATGCCGTCACGGATACTTCGGCGGAAGCTGGTGGCCTTGCAGGCAGTCGACCACCGTGGAGGCTCTACCCATGCGCTCATTATCTCTCGCACTTGCACTTGCACTTGCCCTCGCCCTTCCCGCCACCGGCGCCGGCGCCGTCGCTGCGCCGATACGTAGCCACGGCATGGACGTCCATACGTCATGTTCAGTGAATAGCGACTATGACGTCAGCGTGTACAACAGCGGCATCCACTTCAGTCGTGACGCGGGCAACCCCCACGACGTTCTCATGCACGATGGCCACTTGCAGATAGACGGCCATCCCCAGTCAGTCAGCCCTGCTGACGCGGCGCGACTGCGCCAATACGAGTCGCACGTGCGCACGCTGATGCCCGAAGTCGCGGCCATTGCACGCGATGGCGTGGGCCTGGGTTTCGACGCACTGACTACGGTCGCCGCCACGTTCGCCGACAGCTCCGAAGACCGCCAGCGGATCACCCGCGAACTGGCCAGTCAGCGCCGCCGAGTGCTGGGCCGCATCGAGCAGGGCATTGGCAGTGGACAGTGGCGACAGCGCGACATGGACCAGGTGATGGAAAACGACATGGGGGACGCCGTCTCCACTCTGGTCAGCACGGTGGCGTCACGCGCGGCGAAGGCTGCGCTCAGCGGCGATCAGAGCCAGGTCGCCTCGCTGGAAGCACGCGCCCAGTCACTGGACCAGAGCATCGAGCAGGCCGTGGAAGTGCCGGCCGAACGGCTCGGCAAGCGCGCCGATGCGCTCTGTCCGCGCCTGGTGGAACTGGACCAGTTGCAGCATCAGCTGGAGTTTCGCCGGCCCGACGGCTCACCGCTGTCACTGATGACACTGAAGCATGAGTCCCCGCACAAGAATGCCGTGGCTGACGCGTCGTCGGATTGACCCGCGCTTGAGGCAGCGGTTCGATCCCGACAGATTTTTCAGTGACATGATTCGGCCAGGGCCGTTCCATCGGGCATCAGCCACGCTTTGAGCGGTCCTCTCGCCGAATACCGCAGGTGTACGCGGGCGCAAACAAAAGGCGATCGGACGGCACATTTCAGCGCAAGGACAGTAAAGCGCTGTGTCTGCGCTACCGTGCATCCTTCGCCATTCCCGGAAACGTATCGCCCGCATGAGCACTCCATCGTCAGATCCTGCCCATTCTTTCGCTGCCTCGATGCTTGCCGGAACAAAACTTGCGGTCATCGTTACCGGCAGCGTGTTGCTGATGCCATTGCAGTGGCTGCTGATGCGCTTCACTCGCGGCCGGCTCGCGTTCGTGCTGCCGCAACTGTGGTTCCGCTGCCTGCGCCTGGCGCTGGGGCTGCAAGTGGAAATGATTGGGACACCGCGCCGCACGGGCGGCACGCTCTTTGTCGGCAACCACATCTCGCATTTTGACATCGTCCTGTTGGGCAGCCTTCTACGCGCCCGCTTTATCGCCAAGGACGACATGCAACGCTGGCCGGGGATGCGGGTCATCGGCGAGCTTGCGCAGACTCTGTTCATCAGTCGTCGCCGACGCGACGCCGCGAACGTGGCCGCCAACATCGGCGAGCAGATGCGTCCGGATCATGACCTGGTGCTGTTTCCCGAAGGCACCACGTCCAACGGCAAACAGGTGGCAACATTCAAGTCGAGTATTTTCTCGCTGTTCGCTGGTGGGAACGATTCCGGACCGCAGTGGACGCTGCAGCCGTTCACGCTTGATGTCCGTGCGGTGGACGGACGTGCGCTATCGGCCGGGGGCGACCGCGATGGGTATGCCTTTCACAGCGACATGGCCGCTGGCGCACACGTCAGCCGATTCCTGAGGATGTCCGGGGCGGTCGTGCGAGTGATCTTCCATCCGCCCTTGACGATCCCGCCCGGTACCGATCGCAAGGCACTGGCGCTGCAAGTGCAGGCCATCGTGGCGTCGGGGCTGGCCGAACCCCGCGCCGATTACGCCTGACACACGCCGCCCGGTCTTGTCACAGAGCTCCAACGGCGCTCTCGCTACGGTGATCGCACTCTTTAACGTACGGCTCAGGATTCGGCACATGGACAAGCAGCTTGCATCGGCTACGGAGGTCGCGGCCCCGAGCATAAGGGGATATCGGCAGCGGCCCTGGGTGACTTGCAACGCGGCGCGCAACGTCGGGCTGTCGCCCACACGAAACAAGGTGCCATAGGCACATGGCCGTCGAGTTCCAATTCGAGACCCTCGCCGAAGGTGCCCTGTTGCTTCGCTTCGGTGAGCGCATCGACATTCGCTTGAATTCAGAAGTGCTGGCTGCCGCCGCGCGCCTGGAACGCGAACTGCCACAGCTGGAATGCGTACCGGCGTACGCCAGCTTGCTGCTGCGATTCGATCCAATGGCATGGTCCGGCGATTCCGCCGATCCGCACCAGCACGTACGTGACGCGGTGCAAGCGGCGCTGTCGACGCCGGAGGTGGATCACGCGGCAACGCACGAGCAAGTCATTCCAGTGTGCTACGCCGGCGCTTACGGACCCGATCTCGAGGCCGTGGCACGGCATGCCAGCCTCTCGCCTGACACGGTCATTGCACGGCACGTTGCCGCCGAATATCGCGTCGGCATGATCGGCTTTGCGCCGGGCTTCCCCTATCTGCTGGGACTCGATCAGGCGCTGGCGATGCCGCGTCGCAGCGACCCGCGTCAGCGCGTACCGGCCGGCAGCGTGGCCATCGGCGGCGAGCAGACCGGCATCTATCCGCGCGAACTTCCCGGCGGCTGGCAGCTGATCGGTCGTACCCCGCTGCGTATGTTCGATATCAATGCTGAGTCGCCATCGCTGCTTGCACCCGGTGACCGGGTGCGTTTTTTCGCGATCGACGAAGAGGCGTTTGTGCAGCTGCAGGCGGAGCCGGTGCGATGAGCGTGCACGTGCTCAAACCGGGCCTGCTCAGCAGCCTGCAGGATGCCGGCCGAGGCGGACATGCGGCTATTGGCGTGGGGCGGGCCGGCGCCATGGATTGGCCCGCGTGGCGACTGGCCAACGCGCTGGTCGGCAACCGCCGTGACGAAGCAGCCATCGAATGCACCCTTCTGGGACCGACTTTGCGTTTCGATAGCGCCGCCTGGATTGCGCTTACCGGCGCACCCATCAGCGCCCGCATCGGCCCGCTCGAGGTGCCGCCTTGGACCGCCTGCGCCGTTCCGGCCGGCAGCGTGCTTCAGCTGGGCGGCATGCCGATCGGCTGCCGCAGCTACCTCGCTGTGCGCGGCGGCTTCGACGTACCACCGGTGCTGGGCAGCCGCAGCAGCGACCTGCATGCCGGACTGGGTTACCAGACCGGGCGTGCACTGCGCAGCGGCGACGTGCTTCCCTTGGGCGCGAGCAAATCGCCGTCGCCCGCGCTGACCACGGATGGACGGCCAGCACCTTTGAACTGGGGGCTCGATCCGCAACCCTGGTTCGATTTCGCCCAGGCGCCGATCGAACTGCTGTGCGGCAGTCACTGGGACCAGCTCGACGCCGCTTCGCAAAAAACGTTGTTCGAACAGCGCTTTCGAATCAGCAAGGACAGCAATCGAACGGCCAGCCGTCTGGACGGCCAGACATTGAATTTGAAAGTACCGCTGGAGCTGATCTCCGAAGCGGCCCTGCCCGGCACCATGCAGCTGCCACCCTCGGGACAGCCGATCGTGTTGATGGCCGAGGCACCGGTCACCGGCGGCTATCCGCGCATCGCCCAGGTGGCGTCCGTTGACATGCCACGGCTGGCCCAGCGCCGTCCGGGCGATGCCGTATTCTTTCGCCAAGTCTCGCTGAATCACGCGCTAGTGCGGCTGGCCGAGCGCGAGCAGGCGCTTACCCGCATGCTTGCCCATATCGCCCAAAGACTGGAGCACCCGGCATGAAGACCATCGACCTCAACTGTGATCTCGGCGAATCCTTCGGCGCCTGGCAGATGGGCGATGATGCCGCCCTGCTGCCGTTGATCAGCTCGGCCAACATTGCCTGCGGCTTTCATGCCGGCGATCCGGACATCATGCGTCGCACGGTGGCGCTGGCCATCACGCACAGCGTAGCGATCGGCGCGCATGTGTCGCTACCGGATCTGCAGGGTTTCGGTCGACGCGAGTTCCCGGTGAGCGCCGAGCAGGTCCATGCGATCACGCTCTATCAGATCGGCGCCCTGCACGCGTTTACCCAGGCGGCCGGCAGCCGGCTGACCCATGTCAAACCGCACGGCGCGCTGTACAACATGGCCGCCCGAGACCGCACACTTGCTGACGCGATCGCCCGTGCCGCGCATCAGTTCGACCCAGGTCTGCGACTGATGGGACTCGCCGGCTCGGCGCTGATCGATGCAGGCAGGGCGCTGGGCTTGCCGGTGACCGCCGAGGCCTTTTCCGATCGCCGTTACCTCGCCGACGGCTCGCTACAGCCACGCGATGAGGTCGGCGCCGTGATCGACGACGCAGCTCTGGCGACGGCACAAGCGCTCGGGATAGCACGTGCTGGCATGGTTCAGACCTCCGAAGGTCGGCAGATCGCAATTCACGCCGACACACTATGCATACACGGCGACGGCGCCCATGCCGCCGCACTCGCGCGCCAGCTGCGGCTCGCGCTCGAGGCAGCGGGCCTGCGTATCGCCGCACCCACGGAATCCGGTTCACGTGGTATCCGGTGAATCCCGGGATTTCTGACCTGAATTGACAGCAGCATAAGCCTCGCGCATCCGAACCGATTCCATGACGCTGTGACGTGGCCGGCGCCTTGAGACCGACCATCCCTCCCCTTGCGCGGCCAACGAAGACATCCTCGGGCCGCGCCTGCTTCGGTTTACGGCGATGCGACCCGCGTGCCGCTCTCACTGGCGCAGAACGGACTTCCCTTGGGCGAGCCCTCGGGGAAATAGTCCTGCACCGAGACCACGCCGGCCAAGGTGTTGCCGTGGTTGGACAGCGTGATCTCGCGCCTGATTTCCCGTATGCCGACGAAAGTTTCCAGCGGTGGCTGAAACAAATTCAGACGCATGCGGGCATGGAATTTGTTGCCGTTGCCACCCACGTACTTCCATTGCCCCAGCGTAACGCTCATGACGGTGGGCGGTGCATTATTGGTCGCGACCAGCGCGCCGCCACGAATGAACAGATTGGTGCCTCGCCCGATCGCCTGCAGCGGCGCGCGGGTGCGGCAATCCACCAGCTCCACCTGCTCGTCCCACAAGCCCTCGACGCGATGCGACGGAACTATGGACGCCAGCGAAATATCTTCGGCCTCGGCAACTCTGTCCGCGGAGATCGACTGTGCTGGCGCCAGCAAGGGTGCGCTCGAACAAACGAGTATCAGCGCGGATTTGATCATCACGAATTTCATGTAAGTCACCTCTGGTTGGTTGAAACTGGGTGCCCTCCAAACGACGTTGTCGCGAACGTGATCGGGCGACGCGTACACTCGCCCCGGGTGCTGCTGAAAGTCGTTGGTCATTCCGCTGAAAATTGCTGAATTATTCTGAAGTCGAGGCGGGGTGCGCGTCGGCTCTGTCCGCAGCAGCGCAAGAGAGCGGACCTGGCGCACACTCCGGGTCCGTTGTTCGGTCTTGGGAGTCGACGTGAGCGAGCCTCAGAACCCTGGTTACACTTTCGCCGACTTCCGGATCGACACCTTGTCGCGGCAGCTGCGCCGCGGCGATGGCACCCCGATAGCGCTAACACCGAAGGTTTTCGACACTTTGCTACTGCTGGTCGAGAACGGCGGCAACGTGATCAGCAAGGACGCGTTGATGGCGGCCATCTGGCCAAACCGTATCGTCGAGGAGAACAACCTCACGCAGAACATCTCGACGCTGCGGCGCGTGCTGGGAGCCAGCGCCGGCGACCATCGCTTCATCCTGACCGAGCCAGGACTCGGTTATCGCTTCGTGGAGCCGGTGCAAATCGTCGCTGGCAGCGGCGACGCGCCGAGCATCCGCGCGAGCACATCGGCATCGAGCATGAATGAACAGCGCGTGGAAGCCGTTCCCGCAGCGACGGGGCTAACGCATGCGCTGCCCATGCCGCGTCGGGTGGGCATGATCGCCGCCGGTCTCATCGTGCTGGCGATCGTCGCCACCGCCGGATGGTTCTGGTCAACGCGCACGGTGATCCCCAGACCCGTCCCCAGCCTCGCCATACTGCCATTCAAGCCGCTGTTGGCCGACTCGCAAGACGATGTGCTGCAAATAGGCCTGGCCGACACCCTGATCACCAAGTTAAGCACCAACCCGCATGTGGTGGTGCGCTCGCTGGATACGGTTCGCCGCCTCGCCGGTTCTGGGCAGGATGCCATCGCCATGGGACGGACACTCGGCGTCGACTCCGTGCTGGAGGGATACATCCAGCGCGAAGGAGATCGGGTGCGGGTCAACGCCAGGCTGCTGGCCATACCCGGCGGAGCAGCGCTATGGGCCGGCACGTTCGATACCCGTAGGGGCGATGTGTTCGTGGTCCAGGACACGATCGCGCAGAAAGTGGCCGCCGCCCTTTCACTCAGGCTCGATCTCGACGAGCGCCTGCGCATGCAGAAGAACTACACCAACAATCTCGCAGCCTACCAGTGGTATCTGCAGGGCCGCATTCAGTTGAAGAGCTCCACGCCGGCCGGTCTCGACCACAGTATCGACGCCTTTCAGGAGGCACTGAAGGTCGATCCGAACTATGCGCTGGCCTATGTGGGACTGGCCGAAGCGTATCGGCGTCAGACCATCATCAGCGACGCCGATCCGCAAGTCGTGCTGCCGCTGGCCAGAACCGCTGCCACGCACGCGCTGAAGATCGACGACACGCTGGCCGAAGCCTACGTTCCGCTCGGCTTCGTCCACTTCTGGTACGACCGGGACTGGGCCGCCTCGGAAGCGGCGTTCAAGCGCGGCATCGAACTGCAGCCGAACTTCGCCGACCTGCACTTCGGCTATGCGGCGCTGTTGTCCAATCTCGGACGCGACGACGAGGCATTGCGCGAGAGCCAGCGCGCGCGGGAGCTGGATCCGACCTCGCCACTGTACGCCGCGCTGGAGGCGAGTTTCATTGCCTACGCCGGACACACCGACGAAGCGCGGCAGCAGGTCGAAGGTGTGCTGCGACTCCACCCTGACTTCTGGATCGCACACCTCACGCTTGGCTGGCTGGACACCAACGCGGGGCACTACGCCGACGCCGTCAGCGATTTCACCCGCGCCAGCAAGTTCTCTGGCGGCAGCCAGCAGGCAGTCTCCATGCTTGGCTTTGCGCTGGCGCGCGCCGGCCGGAAACAGGAGGCGCAAGCCTTGCTCGATTCACTGCTGCTGCGCTCGCGACAGCAGTACCTGCCACCGACCAGCATCGCGACGATCTACTGCGGGCTGGGCGACCACGACCAGGCCCTCAGCTGGCTGGAACGCGGCTACGCCGCACACGACGTGCGCATGACCTTCCTCAAGGTCGATCACCGCTGGGATGCCCTGCGCGGCGATCCGCGTTTCGCCGCCATCGTGCACAAGCTTCGATTGCCATAAGTCAGGGCGGCTCGATCGTCATGTCGACTGCGCAGCGAGACCATCCGCCAACCATTTCAGCCTGGCGCCCGACCGCTGTTCAGCTGGTGCTGGATGGTCTCCAGGTCCAGCCCCCGGGTCTCGACGCCTGTGCGAAGCAGCAGGATAGCGGCGCCGCTCAGCGGGACCGTGATGATTGCCCCCGCCAGCGCGAGATGCTCGAACAAGCCGAGCACGCCCAGGCCCGCACCGAGAATGCCACCGAACTTGGAGCTGGCAGCGATCACCCCGGCCCCGGTACCACGCAGGTGCACCGGATAGATCTCCGTGGCGTAAGGAATCAGCATCGCGATCACGCCACTCACGCTGATCAGCAAGGCCGTCGTGGCGCAGATCGTGAGCGAGGGCGAACGCAGTTGCAACAGCGCGATTACCACGAAGCCGAGCAGCGACAGCGTGGTCAGTCCGATGAACAGCACCAGCGTGCGCACGGTGCTCCACCGATGGTAGAGCCAGACCACCAGCGCGATGCCAGGCAGTGCGATGAAGGCCGCGCGCGCCAGCAACGTGCTCGCCGCCGCGGCATCCACGCCGAGCTTCACCAGATTCAGTGGCAACCACAGCAGGAAACCGAAATTGGCCAGACCCCAAGCCATGCCACACAGAATTAGACCGCAGCTCAGCGCCGCGTGGCGGCCGTGCAACAACTGGTGCAGGGTGGCGACCGGATGCTGCTCGTCGAGTAACGGCGTACCGGGATGCGCCTCGTCATCGGGCTCAACCGACAAGGCCCGCGACCCGGAAAAGCGCATCAGCACCGCGCGCGCGGCGGACTCCATGCCCGCGTTGGAGAGGAAGCGCGGCGACTCGGGAATCCAGCGGTTGAGGAGGATGATCAGCGCACCCGTGGGCAGCCCGAGCAGCCACAGCACCCGCCAGCTAAAGAGCGGCTCGAGCCACGCCGCGGCGCCTGCCGCCAGCAGATAGCCGGCCGAGGTGCCGATGCCGCCCAGTGCCACCAGCAACCAGCCGCGATGCGCCGCGGGAATGGTCTCGGCCATCAGGGTGAAAGCCATCGGCAGCAGGCCGCCAGCCGATGCACCCATCAGGAAGCACATCAGCAGGTTCCAGCCAAACGAGGGCATCGCGCCACAGATGGCCGTGCCCATGAACATCAGCGCAGAGAGCAGGATCGCCGCGCGTCGGCCGAAGATATCGCCGAGGCGCCCCCACACCACCGAACCCACGGTCGTGCCGGTCAGCGCCACCAGTGCCAGCAGGGCGCCGCTTTCCTTGCTGATCGTGTACTCGGCGGTCATCCCCGGCATCACAAAGCCGAGCGTGGCCGGCTTCATCACGTCCACCGCCAGCGCCACCATCAACACCACGACCAGCGTCCAGTGGGCGCGCCCCAGCGGCACGCCATCGGCAAGATGGAAATACCACTGGCCACGGTGGCCATGCGTGGCCGGGATCGTCAACGCGTGGCGCGGCAGCAATCCGTAGGCGGCCAGCAGCAGTCCGGAGGGAATCATCGCCATCCCGACCAGCATGGTGGTATCCATCGGCATGCCGGCCAGGTGGTAGTGCATCGATCTGGCCATCAACAGCATGGGAGCGTGCGCCAACACGCCTGCCACCAGCAAAGCACATCCCAGCCAGAAGGCCAGCGGTCGATGAAACGAAATGCCGTCGGGTCGCATGCGTCCGCTCATGGGGCGAAAAAGTCGGTGACAGGAAACCGCGCCGAATACAACGGTCCGCGCGGCCGGCTACATCATGCACCAGCGCGGGTCCGATCAGCGCACCCACCCACGCCGCGCCTGGCCGTGGTTGGCCACTACCGGTTCAAGGGCCGCCCCGTGCGGGTTTTCCGATGGGGATGACGCGGCCCGGCGATCGGTCATACAACGCTTCCTGTCTATCCTCCGGCGCACGCTCAGGCCGTGTCAAAAGACCCATGACCGTGAGCGTTCGCGTCGGACTTCAGATGCGGTGCGCCAACGCATAGTCGATCGCGGCACACACCGCTACCGCCTGAGCCTCGTTGCATTGCTCAGGTGTGGCGTGCGGGCTGTCGGGGTAGACCTCGGTGGTGGACTTGTAGGGAGCCTCGGTAATGCTGGCGCACAGGCCAAGCTCCTTCAGCGGGTAGGCGATCACGCCCGGCCCGACAACGGGCGAACCGATGATCTCGCCGTGCTCATCGGCGGGCGCGATATGGGTGACCTTGGCCACCGCGTCGATGATCGCCTGCTGGAACGCAGGTTGGGGGCGGGCACTGTCGTCAACAAGATAGAAGCCATCGGGAATCTCGCCCGGCTCGCTTTCCTCGCCATCGCGCGCCGCCAGCGCCGGCCGAAACTCGGTCTCGTCACTGTCAGTGGTTTCATGCAGATCGATGTGCATCAGCGCATGCTCGCGAAACGGCGCCACCAGCTGCATCAGCGCAGCCGATTCCTGGGCCGGGCTGTGTTCTTGGAACGAGCGGTTCGGATCCATCGCCTCGGCGTTCCAGCGATGAACGCGCTCGTAGCCCCACGGGCTCACGCACGGCGCGACGACGAGATTGACCTTGCCCGCATAGTCCGCCGCATGCTTGTCGACAAACAGCAGCGCTCCATGCACGCCACTGGTTTCGTAACCGTGAATACCGCCGGTAACCAGCACGGTCGGAAGATCCTCGCGCCAGTCGCGGCTGCGCACGGCAAACAACGGATAACTGCCCGACGGGTACTCCAGCCGGCCATACTCCGACACGTCGAAGCGCGCACGCAAACGCTCGATCACGCTCAGCACCTTTGCCTTGTAGCTGCGTTGCACGGTCTGCAGGGACAGCCACGCGGCTACTTCTTGCGAACCCCACGCCTTTCCGGGTGTGCCGATCGGATAACTTGCTGGATTCGTCATGTCGATTACTCCATAAAGAGGGCGAAGCACTTTACCACCGGCCAGAAAAGCGACTTGCGAGCCACAAGGACATCCACTTCCTGCGCGGTCGGTTGACTCCGGTTAATTTTCCGCATTACGCGACGGGGTAGGCTCAAAACATTGTCACCTGCGCAAATGCTAGATCGACGCGGGTTGACATGGCCGTGGCCTGAAGTACGCGACATAACCCCGTTGCGAGCCTGACACACCTAAGGAGATCATCATGAGTATTGGAAAAATCAAATTTGCCGTCTTGCCGATGGGCCTGCTGGTGATCGCGCTGGGCGGTTGCTCCCAGTATGTGAAGAAGACGGATTTCGATGCTGCGATCAGTCAACTTCGAGCCAGCGATCAAACCCAGCAACAGCAGATTGATGCCATCAAGCAGGAGATGCAGCAGCGTTTTGCGAAGTACGACGCCAGCATCACCGAGTTGCAGGGGCGCGTGAAAGTCGACACTGCGGCGCACTTCGCCTTTGGTGACGCGATGCTGCGCGATGAGGACAAACCGCTGCTCGACGACTTCGCCAAGGTGATCAGCCAGCACCATTCCGATGCGCTCATCACGGTCGAAGGTTTCACCGATCCTGCTGGCTCGAAGGGCTACAACCATCGCCTCGGCATGAAGCGCGCTCAAGCCGTTCGCGACTATCTGGTCAGCACCGGCGGCTTGGCCGACGACAAGGTGCGTGCGGTCAGCTACGGAGAAGCCAGCAACCGCCAGGTGGACAAGCGCAAGACGCGCAGCGATGGCGCCTCGAATCGGCGCGTGACACTGGTGGTCGACTTTACCGGCAACACCATGCCGGCATCCTGACCCCTTCGATCAGTACCAGAGCCAGTGGCTGACATCCAGCCACTGGCTCGGATGTTCTCCACAATGTTTCAGGATGTCTTTCGTGTTGCGCCAGCAACGTCCGGCACCACGCAAGAACAAGGCACCTGAGTATCCTTCTCGCTCCTAACGTTCAGGCCAGTGCCACGCCGGCTCGTCGAGCATGTCCTGACCGGCGACACGGGGCTGGCTGAGTTCCTTTTCCAGGTGGACGGTGTTGCAGTCGCCGCTGCTTTCCAGCGCAGCGATCAGACGCGACGCATGTGACACCACCCACACCTGACTACGTTCAGAGGCACGCGCAATCAGCCGCGCCAGTGCCGGCAACAGGTCGGGATGCAAGCTGGTTTCAGGCTCGTTCAAGATCATCAGCGGTGGCGGGCGCGGCGTGTGCAAGGCGGCAATCCATAGCAGGTAGCGCAAGGTGCCGTCGGACAACTCCACCGACGACAGGGGTCGCAGCAAGCCGGGCTGACTGAATTGCAGCCCAAAGCAGCCCTCGTTGTTCGTCACCCGCACTTCAGCACCGGGGAAAGCGTCCTCGACGGCTTGATCCAACGCACGCGGATCGCCGATCTCACGAATCGTCTGCCACGCCGCTGCCAGGTCGCGACCGTCATGGCTCAGCACCGGGCTACGTGTGCCCAGCTGCGTCCAGCGCGCCGGTGCATCGGCGTCGGTGCGGAAGTGATCGTAGAATCGCCAGCCGCGAATCGACTCGCGCAGCGCCAGCACCTCGGGCACGCGCTCGGGATCGGCAATCTGAGTGAACATGCTCTCGAAGGCACTGACATGCTCGGCATCCACGCGCCAGCTGTGACCTTCGCGCACCCGCACCAGCGCGCCGCGCCGAGTCACCAGCAAGTTGGCGGCGCGCAGAAACGGCCCGGCCCAGATCGCCTCGCACTTGATCTCCGGATCCCGCGCGAAGACCGAAGCAGACGGCTTCGGCAAACCCAGATCGATCACATAACCGAACTCGTCACCGGCAAAACCCATCCGCAGCGCCACCGGCTTCTGTCGCGGCCCACCCTGAATCGGCACGTCGCCGCGCTGCATCGCCGCGGTGATCTTCTCCGGGCCGGCCGACAACGCTGAGGGCAATCCACCCTCGCGTGCCAGCGCATTCACCACGCCACCCTGCGCCGTCTCCGCCAGCAACCGCAGTGCCTTGTAGAGATTCGACTTGCCACTCCCGTTGGCCCCGGTGACCAGATTCAGTCGATCCAGTGGCAACACCAGCGAACGCAGTGAGCGGTAATTGGCGATCGCCAGGGTGGTGAGCATTCAGAGGACTCCCGGTCGGACAACTGACTGACAGGGCTTACCAGACAAGGCTGAAACGCCTCGCCGTCGGCCGTCTCCGGGCAAGCTGAAGCTGATGATGATGTGCTCGCGCGCTTGCCTGAAATGGACCTTGATCGAGGTGCGTGACAGTGCCGCGATCTGCTCGCTGGTCCGGCCTGCCGGAATACCCTCGAACTGCACCGTGACCTGGATCAGCGAACCGTTGTTCCAGTTGAACCCGACCATGGGCTTGCTGCCGACCGATGCCTTCAGGTCATCGGCAACTTCTGCAGTATGCCTCCGTCCGTCATCGTGTCCATGAAATGGCAGCCGGAGAGCAGCACACAAAACCCGACAACAGCGGCAGTTTTTTCATGAATTGTCCCCGGACTTGCCTGTCCGCTCTTTCGAGATCGCAAGATTGCGACCCTCGCAGTCTCGTTGCAGCCATGCCATTGCACGATACCCAACAGGGTTGTGCATCGATCAAGAGCATCGCGCACAAGGTACGCCCCTGCAAATCGTAATGATCCAGAGGGAGGGCCCGGAGCAAATCGCACCCGCCAACCCTGAGGTGCATCAGAGTTTGTCGGTGCCCTTGCGCAGCCAACGGTCGATCAGCGATTTCTCGTAGCGCAACGCATTCTGGTCGATGCCCACGCCGTCACTGAGGAACGAAGGGTCACGCAGCTTGCGGCTGCCTTCGCGCAGCACCTTGCCATCGGCACCGTACAAGGTGAAGTCCAGATTAATACGGGGCGGATAGATGTTTTTCACGATGCGCACGTCGTTGAAATCCGGCCCGAGCCAGGGCTCGTACTCGCCGGCAAGATCGACATCGGTCACTTCGATATCCAGACGCTGCCCCGGGGCAAGTATTTGTGCAGCGCGCCTTGCGATATAGGTCTTGAGTGGCTTGAGATACGCATCCGCATCGATCAGATGGATGCCGAAACTGCGCCGGGCCTCGGTAAAGTGCTGGGGGTCCTTGTAGTGGACCGTGACACGATCTGGCTGCGTGCCAGCCGGCGCAGCCACCGCCACGAAAACCAGACAGGCGACGCATAGAAGGCGAGGCAGCGAAACGATTTTCATGTTGCGTCTCCACTGGCGGAAACTTGCGGCGCGCACTTTCGAGGTGCCGCGCCGGGCAGGCGTCTGGCAGTTCGAGGCCGATACTCATTCAGGCGAAACTTAGTATCGGCCCGACCCTGTCAACCTGACTGTCTACTTACCCTTTTTGCCGCTGGGCAGCGGCTCCAGATTGAAGCTGATGGTGGTGATCTTGCGATCAAGACCCTGAACGACGGCGTCGGTGAGATCGTTGGTCATGTTGCCCGACAGTACCGAGTCGCGATTCAAAAGCAGTCCGCAGTGATGGCTTTTGTACAGCTGAGCGACGATAGGCTGCGCCTGCACACCCATCCGCTCCATGGCTTTGCCGCGCGTCAACTGGATGCGCTGGTTTAGCTCGCCGACCTGGGCTTGAAACGCCGTCATGCGGTCGTGCAGCGCCGTTCCCTGACTCTTGCGCTGCGCTTCGCTGAGCGACGGCGCCTTTTCTTGAAAAGTCTTGATGTCGGTGTCGATCGGCTTGCGCTGGTTGTCGAGCTGGGTGTTGCTCTGCTGAGCCAGCTGACTCAGCCGCTGGCGCGCGGCCTCACCCACCTTGGCCTGGGCGAAAACCGCTTCACGCGAAAGCAGGCAAACCCCGGGAACGGGGTCGCCGACGAAATCATCGGCGGCGTGCGCGGCAGACGTCGGCACGGCAGACAAACCTGCCACGACAATCACGGCAGCAATGGAAAAGGAAGGATAAGATTTCATGGGCAGTCCTTTGTGGTGGAGGTCACACGTCCATCGACTGCCCGAAGGCTGCGTGGTTCCCCAAGCATACCCAATCGATACGCTCCACCGCCTGAAGACTGGAGCCGCTCCCGCGTTCCACGCCACGAGTAAGGGATCCATGCGCCCACATCGCTTTCGATCTCTACTCGATCGCTCCACCTGCAATGACCCTACTTGCAGCGCCTGAGCTGCGCACCGTATTCGCGTGCGCGGTGGTCGACCGCGGCAGCCGCCTGCAACAGGTGACGATTGTGACGCCAGCGGCCGCTGCGGTAACCACCGATGCCCTCGTGATAAGCCAGATACAGATGCTCGGGGTCCCACTTTGAAATGCCCAGTTCACGATGGATGCGGTCGGTGTACCAGCCGACGAAATCGAGCGAATCATCCATGTCCTTTCGGCTCTTGAACCATCGTCCGTTCGCCTTACGGTACTCGTCCCAGATGGGATCCTGCGCCTGCGCGTAGCCATAAGCACTGGAATTGCGCGGCAGCGGAATGAACAGGAACCAGGGCCGGTCAGGGCGCGCCTTGCGGTTGAAACCGGATTCGCGCTGCACAAACGCCATCAACACGTTCACCGGCGTACCCCACCGCTTCTGCGCTGCACGCGCGTCGCGATACCAGCTTGGGTACTGGTCGAAGACCGAGCACAGGTTGTGGCTGTTGCGTGGTGGCGAGGCGGCACAACCACCCAGGGCCAGCAGGGCAATAAGCGAAAAAGCGAAACAGACGTGCCGTGCCGCCGCGTAATTCCGTGCAGTGTTCATCCCCTAGGGTAACCGCCATCGAACCAGCACCGCGCCCGGCATTCGGAAATACGCGATGCGTGGCAGTGAGGGATCGTGCGATGTCTTGGCGCAGCGTGCACACGAGTATGGATACGCTCGCCTTCGGCGTCACCGCCGACCACACGACACTTTGCCTTGCGCTGGCTCTGGGACTGGCCATGAGCGGAGTCCACTGCCCAGAACTCATGAGGATTCGACATGCATCAGTCAATGCGCAAACTTCTTCCACTTGGTGCCGCCGCACTGCTGGCTTTTTCCACTGCCGCAGCCGCCAAAGACGTCACGCTCAGCGGCAGCTTCGCCGGTGAAAACGGTGCCACCAACCAGCCTTCCGGCCATGTTGATGCCACCCTGAACACCGAGACCCACCAGCTGAAATACACCATCGACTACAGCGGCCTCACCGGTCCGGTCACGATTGCGCATTTCCACGGCCCGGCCAAACCCGGCGTGGCGGCAGGTGTTCTCACGCTTATCCCGGGCCCGTACAAGACCGGCATGAGTGCCACGGTAACCATCAATAGCGCCACCCAGTCGGCGATGCTAAGCGGCATGACGTACGTGAACTTGCATACCACGGCGCACCCCAAAGGCGAGGCGCGGGCGCAGATGACGGTTGGCCAGTCCAACGGCATGTAATTGTTCGAAAGGTGAAGCAAAGGGCCGTGTTACCAAAACACGGTCCTTTTATTTGGCCTTCTGAAACCCAGGCTGATGATGCGGAGATGCCCGGAAAACGGCGAAATCTCCCGTAGCAGCCGCTCTTTGCTGGCGCGGGTTCGATCCTCGTACTGCTGTATCGATTCCGGAGCGCAGCCGCTGAGACTGGCGCGTACGCAGAGTAAACGGCCTTGCGTCCCGTGCGGAAATTAGCGCGGCACCGATGTGAGGCTTCGCGATGACCGGAATCGCCTGTCGATCAGTCGAGTTTCCGCGCGACCGCGAAAAACACCAGGTTGCCCAGACCGGTGGCGCCTGCCAGCACGGCGACCATGCCCGGAGTCATGTCCTGCCAGCCAAACCATTGAATCAGTCCGAAGCCGACCACCACCGACAGCAACACAATGCCCCAGCGCAGACGAAAAACAACAGCTCAGGCGAGGCATAACCACCGTAACGTCCTTACGAGATCTTCTACCTACCGTTGGCATGCGTCCGCCACGCAGGCGTCCCGCCGGGCCCGACTTGGCCACGTTGGAGTCGACAGGGCCTGATCGCCCTGGCCGCAAAACACGCCCTCGAATTAAACGCAACTTTTAGGGTGCATATCGAAGTGCGGCGCGACAATATGCAACCCATAGGTTGCGTTATAGCCAGGAGGTTCCATGAACGTTTCGACTGATCGCATCGAGCAACACATCCTTCTGCACGCTCCGGTCGAGCGCGTCTGGCGTGCCCTGATCGAGCCCGATGCCTTCGGCGCCTGGTTCGGCATGGTGTTCGACGGACCCTTCGTCGTCGGTCAGCCCGTCACCGGCCGCATCGCGCCAACCCAGGTCGATCCCGAGGTCGCCAAATTGCAGCAGCCGCATGCTGGCAAACCCTTCAAACTCTTCATCGAGCGCATCGAGCCGATGCGGCTGTTCGCCTGGCGCTGGCATCCGTACGCCGTGGATGCCGACACCGATTACGACAACGAGCCGACGACGCTGGTGACGTTCGAACTCGAAGCCGTCGGGAACGGCACCATGCTGCGGCTTACCGAGTCGGGCTTTGATCGGCTGCCGCACGCGCGCCGCGCCGACGCCCTGCGCAACAACGCAGCTGGTTGGACCATGCAGATGGGCAACATCGAGAAATATGTCGCCGCGCACTGATCGACCGGCCAGGCGTTCCGTTGCGCTCACCGAAAATGCCCCGATCTTCGCGGCGCTGGGCGACGCCACACGTCTGCGACTGGTGATCACGCTGTGCGCCAGCGGCGCATTATCGATCGCCCAGCTTACCGCCGGCACCGCCATCACCCGGCAGGCCGTCACCAAGCATCTGGAAATTCTCGCCGATGCCGGCCTCGTCCACGACCTGCGCAGCGGTCGCGAGCGGCTGTGGGAATTCGACCCGTCGCGGCTGGACAAAGCACGCCAGGCGCTGGACGCGGTCAGTGCCGATTGGGGTCGCGCGCTGTCGCGGTTGAAGCGCTTCGTCGAGGATTGATTGCAAAGGGAACAGGCCCCTCAGACCTTTCGCACCAACTCGTAGACCACGGTTTCCAGCGCGCTTATCCCGTCAGCCGCGAACCCCGGCTCCTGGGCGAGAATGTCACTGCGCTCCAGCACCCGCACCTCCCAGTCGCCCTCGTACAGCTCGCGGACCTCGGCCTCCAGTACGGAAAAGGGCGGGCCCTTCTTTTCATGCTGCGGATATTCCAGCGTGATCAAGAGGCCACGGCAGCCGGCGGGGAGCAGCACATAAATCTCGTGCACGTAGCGACGGCGCAATGACGGAGGCAAGGCGATCAACGCCGCACGGTCATACACCGCCGCGCAGTCGGCCAATACCTCGGCGTCAAGCGTGAACGCGTCGCCGCAGATCAGCTCGACATCACCGGCGCGGTAGTGGCGCCCGTGGCGCGACTCGTGCACCTGCGGCGTCAGGCCGTGCTCGGCAAAGAATTGCGCCACCGCTAGCGGCGACAGCTCCACACCGAGCACGCGGTATCCCTGCCCGGCCAGCCAGGCGAGGTCGAGCGACTTTCCCGCCAGCGGCACGAACACCCGGCTGCCGGGCGCGAGTTGAAGCGCGGACCAGTGCGACAAAAGCAGCGGCGTTGGCTGGGCCTGATGAAAGCCGATACGCCGTTCCTGCCAGCGCTGGTGCCAGAACGCGGGTTCCATGGTCTCTCGCGGCGGATTGAAGATGGATGAACATGAGAACAGATCAGGAAGGATCCTGACAGTTACACTTGCCGATCCCGCAACTACGCCGCCATCTGGCCGCTACATCGGCTTGATGCAGTTGACCATCCAGCGCTTGCCGAATCTGTCGGTAACGGTGCCGAAGCGGTAGGCCCAGAACGTTTCCTGCATGGGCATGGTCACTTCACCGCCTTCGGACAGAGCTTTGAAGACACGTTCCGCCTCCTCGGGCGTATCCGGCATGACGTTGACCGTAGTGCTGCCGCCCTCGTGTGGCGGAGGACCGTCGGCTCCCATGATCACTGCGCTGCCGACTTCCAGTTGCGAGTGCATCACGTTGCCGCGGTCGGCTTCGGACATTTGGTCGGCCATCGGCGACTCGCCATAGGTAAAGCGCTGAGTGACCTTGCCGCCGAACGCGGTGGCGTAGAAATCCATTGCTTCACGGGCGGTACCGGAGAAGTTGAGATAAGCAACCAGTTGCATGGAAATTTCCTTGGGCTGGGTGTGGGGACCGAGGCGGCGGAAACGCTGCCGTCCACTTCCTCGACGTCTGAGCGATCGGCGGATCGACATGCCCAGTCGTTGCCACGTGCCCAGCCACAAGCACACCTCTGCCGTGGCCGGCTATCCGGAGGGTAGTTTCGTGGTCCTCAAAGCGCGCTCTTCCCACGTTACGGCCTTACGGCTCAGCCGCCGTTGGCCAGAGCCACGGCATCTGCGCCGGCGGGGATGCGCAGCGGCGACAAAGGATCGGTGGCTGCGCGCCACACCGCTTCGGCCACCTCCTGCGCATGCGTCACCGGGCTGGAGGTATCGCGCATGCGGGCGAGCGTGTTCTGCACGAACTCGGCATAGGCCTCGTTGTCGATGCCATGCATGTGGGCGCGGGCGTTGTTACCGAAGGCGGTCTCCGGCGCGCGGCCCGGCAGCACCAGGTGCACCCGTATGCCAAAAGGCTCCAGTTCCACTGCCATCGACGCGGTGAAAGCATTCACTGCAGCCTTGCTGGCGCTGTACACACCCACCAGCGGGAGTGCCTTCAGGGTCACGCTCGAGGTGACATTGATCACCACGCCAGCCTTGCGCTGGCGGAACTGCGGCAGCATCGCCTGGGTCAGCGCCAGCGTGCCGAAGGTGTTGGTCTCAAACAGTTCGCGCGTCGTCGCCATGGGGGTGAGTTCCACCGGCGAGGCCGCGCCGAAACCCGCGTTATTGACGAGCACGTCGATCGGCCCGGCCGCTTCCACCGCCTGCTGGATGCTCTGCGGATCGGTGATGTCGAGGGCAATCACACGCAGCCGCGCGGAGGCGGGCAGCAGGTCCTCTCGTGGGGTACGCATGGTGGCGACGACCTGCCAGTCACGCTCGAGGAAGTAGCGGGCGGTTTCGAGGCCGAAGCCCGACGAGCAGCCGGTAATCAATACAGTTTTCATGGGAACGCCTTGGTTCAGTGGATGGTGACGACTAGCACGATAGGCGTTACAAACCGTACCTACTACAATCCATAGTCCCAATTTCATTTGCAAGAGTCCGGTCATGATCGATCCGCTCGCTGAAGTCGTCTCGTTGCTGCAGCCGGCTGCACGGTTCTCGAAGGTCGTGGTGGGTGCCAGCCCGTGGCAAAGCCGCCGCTCGGATGCGGGACAGCCGTTCTATTGCGTGATCATCGAAGGTGGCTGTCGCGTAGAGGTCGACGGGCAGGCGCCGATCGAGTTGCGGACCGGTGACTTTCTTCTGGTGCCCGCTGCCTACGGTGTGTCCATGTCCAGCCTCGAACCGCCGCTACCCGGTACGAAAACACCACACGCCGCCGTGGGCAACGGCACCTTCAGGCTCGGCAGGCAGGATGGCCCGACCGACCTGCGCATGCTGGTGGGGCACTGCAGTTTCGATTCGCCGGACGCAGCCCTGCTGGTGTCATTGCTTCCCGCGCTGGTGCATGTACGTGGCGAACAACGGCTGGCGATGCTGGTGAAGCTCGTCGGCGAGGAATCGCACGAGCAGCGACCCGCGCGGGAAGTGGTGCTAGCCAGACTGCTTGAGGTACTGCTCATCGAAGCGCTGCGCTCTACCGCCGGCACCGCGGCGTCGCCCGGCCTGGTGCGTGGGCTCGCCGACGCGCGCCTGTCGCTGGCACTTCGCGCCATGCACGAACACCCGAAGCACCCCTGGACGGTAGTGGCACTGGCGAAGCAAGCTGCGCTCTCGCGTTCCGCTTTTTTTGATCGCTTCCACCGCACCGTGGGCATCGCGCCGATGGCCTACCTGATTGGCTGGCGCATGGCCTTGGCCAAACAGATGCTGAGGCAGCAAGACGACGGCGTCGCCGCCATCGCCGAACGCGTGGGTTACAGCTCGGCTAGCACCTTCAGTGTCGCGTTTAGCCGCCACGTCGGACTGCCACCGTCGCACTACGCGCGGGAACACACGGGCGCGCTGGCACAAGAGGCATCCCAAGACGTGACCGGTGCGTCCCGGTCATCGGTCGGTGCGCACCCGCCCGTCCCCTTCGCCGGCTGAGTTTCCCGATCGCTTATCACCGGCAACGCACCGGAGAACCTGTTGGTTTTCATACCGGTATAACGCCACGGCTGTTCCGGAACGAAGGCCTGCGTCACTGTAGCGATCCCACTACACCGGAGGCATCCCATGCGTATTTTCCTCACTGGCGCTACCGGCTTCATCGGCTCCAGGATCCTGCCGGAACTGCTCGGCGCGGGCCATCAGGTACTCGGCATGACACGCTCGGACGCTGGCGCACGGGCGCTCGCCAACGCCGGTGCCGAGGTGCACCGCGGACAGCTCGAAGACCCGGACAGCCTGCGCGATGGTGCGGCGCAGGCAGACGCAGTCATTCACACCGCGTTCGACCACGACTTCTCCCATTTTGTCGCGAACTGCGAAAAGGATCGTCAGGCAATAAAGGCGCTGGGCTCCGCCCTGATCGGCTCCGATCGCCAGCTGCTGATCACCTCCGGCACCGGCATGGGCAGCTGCGGGCCGGGCCAGGCTGCGACCGAGGATGTCCTGAATCTGGATCACCCCAATCCTCGCTCCGCATCGGAGCAGGCTGGCTTGGAGATGCTGGAAGCAGGCGTTGCGGTATCGGTCGTGCGGCTTCCCCAAGTACACGACGCGATGAAACAGGGACTCATCTCCCCCTTCATCGAGATGGTGCGCGCCAGGGGTTTCGCCGCCTACATCGACGAGGGACAAAACCGCTGGCCGGCAGCGCACGTGCTGGACGTCGCGCGGCTCTATCGGCTGGCGCTGGAACGAAACGAGCGCGGCACGCGTTATCACGCCGTCGCTGAAGAGGGCATCGCGCTACGCAACATCTCGAAGGTCATAGGCGCGGGCATGGATGTGCCGGTGAAGTCGATCACGCCCGACCAAGCCGCCGAATATTTCGGCTGGCTTGCCCCGTTCGCCGGCATGGACATGCCAGCGTCGAGCGCCTGGACGCAACAGGTGCTCGACTGGCAGCCGACCGGCCCGAGCCTGATCAGCGACCTGGAGAACATGGATTATTCCGGCGTTGGCGCGGTGTAGGTGGTCGCCGCCTCGAACGGTCCGCGTGCGTGATCTGCTGGAAGGCAGATGCATGGTGCGCAATCCGAGCAACAGGGATGGGCTCGGCGCCTCGCTGGCGCGAACCTGCGCGTCCGGGAGCGGTAGCCGCTGCACCAACATCCTAAGTGCGAAACCGTCCCTGACACGAGTGGTGCTTGCTTGAGCGCAGCGTTCCGCTTCCTCGTCACTCCTGCGAGGCGCTCTACCAGCGAAGCTGGTCAAGCACAAACTCCGTGGCCTCGGACTCCGGCGGGGCCGCGAGGTTGCTGGATCCTCGCTTTACCCGCCTCGCTGGTAGAGCGCCTCGCCAGGAAGAGAAGCCTGGGCAATCGCCATTCTTCGCTGGAGACCGTTCAGTTGGACGCTTCCCAACGCGGCTTTCGCGGCCCCTCAAATCAGCGCAAAGTCTGCCGTATCCAGACACCCACAGGGTTCGGGTTCCACGCGAACGTGGCACGCTTTCCGGCGCATCGTTTACTGGAAACCGAACCGCGCTGGATAATGAACACGGTCGGTTCGTCCCAGTTGCGGTCCCCGCCGAGAATCTCCGTTTTCGTCGCGGCGTGCCCACTCCAGGCCGAGATCCTGACTGATGAAGCGTGCGCGGGCGGGGACGGGTAGCGCCATGACGGGACAGGTTGCTCCCGAACCATCGTGCAGGCTTCAAAGCTCAGTGCAGCCAATTGACGTCCATGCCGCCGCAGGCATAATCTGGGTCTCTATTCGAGCCCTGCGAGCGGTCAACCATGAGCCTGGACATCAGCATTACCCTTAGCGATGCCGACCTGCGACTGTTTGTCGAAGCGCGAAACCGCAGAGGGGAAGAAGCGCAGAAGACGGCTGACGCTCTGGACGCCGCTAGCATCGTCGCAGCCGCACGCAGCCTGCTGGAAGAGACGCGCGGCAAGCAGCCGCCCGCTTTCGTGGCAACGCGCCTGAAGCATCTGGACACCATGATCGCGCTGATTGAGGACGTCGGCTTTGGCCTGCCCGAAGCCAATCGGGCCAATGTGCTGGCGGCACTGGCCTATTTCTCCAGCCCGGACGACCTGGTGCCAGACGATGTCCCGGTACTTGGCTTCATCGACGACGCGATCGTGATCGAACTGTGCGTGCGCGAGCTGCAACCAGAGCTCGAGGCTTACGAGGATTTCCGCCGCTGGCGCGACAACGAAGCGACACGGCGCGGCGAAAGCAAGCACGGGTTGACGCTGAGCCGGGTGGAGTGGGCCGAGGCGCGCCGGGTCGAGACAATCGAGCGCATGCATCGCCGCCGCAACGAGTCTTATACCGGCGGCGGCTCGGGTCCGTCACTCTTCCAGGTGCGCTGAATGTCGCATCTTTGATCGCTTTTGAAGGGCGCCTCGGCGCCCTTTCTGTATCTGATAGCGCTGTTTGGACGGGACACAGCTGACAGCTGCGCGAAGACACGCTGGACACTTCCCGGCAGCGCCGATGGCCGATCCATGGCTGTCACAAATTCCTGAGGGTGGCGGTTCGCGCCAAAGGATGCCCGGCCGTTCTCCGCGATGCCCGCTACGGACGCTTTTGCGAGCATCGAGGCGGTTGCGATGGACGTACACGACAATGGCTGGAGGCCGAGGACCGCTGCCATCGTAGGCGTGTTCTAGGGTTGTCCCACGTTATCGCCAAGTTCGGGCACAAGATCATCAAACGCGTCCGTAGGGATCAGGCCAACGCGCTCAAGTCGCTCAGGGCCCAGCGCAACAGGCTGTGGCATGGCCGGGACGCAGTCGGAGCGCGCCGCTGGCAGGCGCAGCAACGTCTGGTCATGGACACCCAGCTGCCGCGCTTGATCGACTTCGCCAAATAATTAGCGCCTACCTCGAAGGCATCGTCACCAAGGCCATCCATCGGCTCGATACCAGCGCTTTTTCAGGCATGAACAACCCTATGAAGATCATCAAGCGCATGGCCTGCGGCTACCGAGACTCCGCCTGTTTCTTTCTCAACATCAGGGCCGCTTTTGCCGGCAGGCGAGATGAATCTTTTAAACATGTGCAAGCGCACGATGCGAGGGCGCATATACTGTTGTAGCAGTACCGTCTGTGACGCATACCACTGAAATTCAGCACGGGGAAAGGTCGCTTGAAAACAGGGGCATTCTTTGGCGAACTCAAACGTCGCAACGTATGGCGCGCAGGTACGTTTTACGTCGCGGCCGCGTGGGCGCTATCGCAAGGGCTGGCGCAGCTGTTGCCGGTGTTCGACGCTCCCAATTGGATAACACGATGGTTCGTGGTTGCCTGCGTCATCGGATTTCCGTTCTGGGTCGTTTTCGCGTGGTTCTATGAGTTCACGCCAACCGGGCTGAAGCTCGAGAGCGAGATCGCGGCAGGAGAGTCGATCCAGGAGCACACGGGGAAACGGGCAGACCGCTGGATCATCGCGACGCTGGGCGTGGTTGTAGTGCTGCTGGTCACCAATACGCTCGTGCTGCACCGCGACGCCAGCAGTCAGGCTGATGTAGCCGATGCCAAGGCCATCGCTGCCACGCTTGCCCAGGTCCTGAAGCAGTCCGTCGCGGTGCTCCCGCTCGGCAACGAAAGCGGCGACCCCAAGCAGCAGTACTTCTCCGATGGCTTGTCCGAGGAGCTGATCTCCGAACTCACCCAAGTCAACGGATTGAAGGTAATCGGCAAGTACTCGAGCTTCAAGTTTCGCGATTCCAGGGACAGTCCGGCGCAGATCGGTGCGGCGCTGGGGGTGGCCAACCTGATCCAGGGATCGGTGTTTCAGCAGGGCAACCACATCCGGGTGACGGTCGGCATGATCCGCACCAAGGATGGCGCCAGCGTGTGGTCACACAGTTACGATGAAGAATTGAAGGACGTCTTCGCGATCCAGTCGAAGATCGGCGTGGCCGTAGCCGAGGCGCTCAAGGTCGAGTTGCTGGGCAAGGCCGTCGTTGCTAGCGACAAGCCGCCCAGCGGCAATGTCGAGGTCTACCAACTGATGCTGCAAGGTCGCGTGCTGGCCCGCCGCGGCGGCGAGGAGGAGACGCGCCAAGCTATCGCGCTGTTCCGGCAAGCGCTCAAGCTTGATCAAAAGTACGCGTTTACCTGGGGCCTGCTGTCCAATGCCTTGATCAATCAGGCTCAGGGCTTCCTGACCGGCACTGCGCGTCAGCGGGCGTACACGCAGGCCCGTGCTGCGGCGGACAGAGAGCAGGCGCTGGCGCCAGATGCGGCCTTTACCCATACGGATCGCGGTTACCTGTTGGCCGTCGTCGACAACGATCAACCGGGTGCACTGGCCGAGTACAAGCGGGCGCATGCGTTGGTGCCGAACGATCCCACCACGATGAATTTCCTGGCCGGCGGACTGGCGGAAGTTGGGCAATTGCAGCCCGCAGTCGACCTGCTCCGCAAAGCCATAGCCACCGATCCGCTTCGCCCCGGCTTTTATGCCAGTCTCGCCGGCACTCTGCTGGCGCAACGCCAGCTCGATGCTGCCGAGCAGGCGATCCGCAGGATGCTGGTTTTGCGACCGGGTTTTCCAGTGGCTTATACACTTTTGGCCACGGCCGACATCCTGCGCGGCGATGCCGCTGCCGCGCTGCACGACGCCAAGCAGGAAACCGACCCGCTGTACGGTCCGTGGATACAGGCCATGGCACAACAGATCGGCCCCAGCAGAAAGCGAGCCGACGCAGCGTTGCAGGATTACATTGCCAAGAACGACAAAGACCAGCCCTATCTCATCGCCGACCTTTACGCGCTGCGCAAGCAACCGGATCAGATGTTCGACTGGTTGCAGCGTGCCTGGACTCAAGGCGACCCGAGTATCAATCTGCTGACGGATCCGTTCGTGCTTGCTTACCAGCACGACCCACGTTTCGCCTCCTTGTGTGAGACGGCCGGACTGCCGTTACCGAAACAGGCATCGACAGCAACGACAAACGCAAGCGGGCGTTGATCATTCGCTGATTCCGTGAAGCGGGTCCGTGGGGGAATTTCGGTTTGCCTCGCCTTCGGAAGGGTAAAGAGCGTGTGCAAAAGCACTCCGTTGACGTGTTCTGCCTGTCGCGAAGTGTAAATTTGGTGTCGAAAAAGTTTACGGATTCTACAAGTGGGATTTATTATATATCAATAAAAACAATGAGTTAGGGATTGGCATTCGATATGCTTGGGTTGAACGCCGAAGTGCATCTTCGACCGTCGCGGCATCGCCGCCAAGGCGCAGACCACACAGAGGATTCAAACGATGAGGCATTACCTGGTCTTGGCACTCGCCGCCTTTGCTCTGGTTCTGACAGCGCCAAGTGCGTTCGCGGTCCGTATCCGTATTGTGGATCCAGCCCCGACTCCCTGCAGAAGCGACTCACCCTGCAGTATTTACGAGCTCGGAACCACCTATAAGGCCAATTTTATCAGCTGTTTGCACCAGCCGAACGGCACGATTCCCAATTCCGTGGATACGGAGGGCTTCTCCTATTGCCTCTGGCTGAACAATGTCACTGGCAACAACGCGAGCAGGTTCGACTTTGACTTGACGGTGCCCACGGGGGCCGGTGGGCAACAGCTCCAGTGCCAAAGCGACGACCCGGGGCATTTGGTGGCGATACAGTGTCCAGAGTTTTTGCCGGCCGACGGTGATTCGTTCGGGTTGGCGTTCCTCAGGAACCTTCCGCTCGGTTACAACAGGGACTTTTTCCTGCTGACCGATTTCCAGGTTAACCCTGGCAGCGCAGGCGTAAGTTTGTCTGCAACGTCCGTACCCGAACCGGGTGAACTGGGCTTGTTTGGACTGGGTCTGCTTGGCATGGGCATTGGCTGGCAACGGCGTCGCCTGACGTCTGGGGGCAACAAAGCGGCGTAATCCTAATCACGCTGCTGATCGGTGGCCACCACATGATTCGGCGGCGTTATGTCTACTCGATCGATAATGACCTTGCATGGCGGCTGGCGACCTCGAGGGGTAGTCTGGCTGGCTGGGGGCAACCGGGTGCTCCGTCGCCAAGCGCGCTTTAAACTCAATTACTTGGCTCATGTTGCACAGGCGCGCGAAGGCTTACGTCATTGCCATTGGTCCCTGACAGCGATCTGATGATCACGTGCGCCCGCCCGTCTTGAGGGTGCCTTTCCACCAGCGGAAAGCCCGAAGTATCCAGGTGCCCGCGGGGTTTGGGTTCCAGACGAACGTGGCCACGCTTTGCGGTGGCATCGTGTACTGGAAGCCGAACCGCCCCTGGATGACGGTGACCGAGCGGGCGTCCACGTGGCTGTTCACCATCACCAAAGAGACGGATCCGTCGGAAGGGTCTTCGAAGGCCACGTTGTTGAGCTTCTTGTCGGTTTCGCTGGAGCCCACCCGCACGGCGCCGGGCAGCACGAACCGGCTGAAATGGGCAAACGCGTAGTACTCGTCATTGCGGCTCACCTCGCCGTTGCGCGAGTCGATGGTGACCACGCCCTTGCAGTTGTCGCAGCCGCCGAAGTGCGGCCCATGGTTTTCGTCGAGCGCCAGATTCCAGTACACCACGCCGCGTGCCCAGTGCCGAATGCCGGCGAGCAGCAGATCGCGCGCGAACCACATCAATTCACCCTTTCTGGCGGATTCCCAGTCGCCGCCCGAACATTCGGTGATATAGGCGTCCTTCTTTGGATGCGCGCGATGTACCTCGCTTTGCGTAGCGGGCGTGCCCCGATAGCAATGCCAGGCCACGCCGTCGACATAGCGCGCGACCTCCGGGTCGGCCAGCACGTCAAGCGGTTGCTTCGGTTCGTCCCAGTTGTGGTCCCATCCGAAAATCTCCGTGTTCGGCGCACGGCGTGCCAACTCCGGGCCGAGGTATTGCCCGATGAAGCGCGCGCGAGTGGCAGCGGTCATCGCCATGCCCGGATAGGTGGCCGGCTCAAAGGCTGGTTCGTTTTGCACCGTCAAGGCGAAGATCGGTATGCCGTAGCCGCGGTAGGTGTTGACGTACTTGACCAGATAGTCCGCGTACACGCTTTCGTACGGCTTGAGCAGTTCCCCGCTGATCAGGCTGCCACTGGTCTTCATCCATGCCGGTGCGCTCCAAGGGGAAGCGATGACGCGCAGCTGCGGATTGATCGTCAGCGCCTCCTGCACCATCGGGATGACGTCATCAACGTTCGACCTGACATTGAAATGTTTAAGCTGCGGATCGGTATCGCCGACCGGCACATCGTCCAGACTGTAGGGTTTCAACGAAAAATCCGATGCGCCGATCGTTAGCCGCGTCATATTCATGTTGAGACCGGGAGGCGGCCCAAACATTTCACGCATCAACGCGCTACGCTGAAGGCCGTTCATCCGGTTCTTGATCAACCAAGCCGATGCATCCGTCATCGCAGCCCCGAAGCCGAGCATGGACTGATAGGTCGCTTGCGTGTCGATGACTACGTCGCGCGGAAGTCCCTCGCTCGCCACCATCTCGATGTCCGGTTGCTGCGCCAGCCGCAGCCTGCGATCCGCCGTACTTAGCCACAACTGAACCTGGGGCCGCACCGGGCGCGGCGGCGAAGCCACTTTTGGCTTGACCGCGGCCGGAGGCGGCGCGGCGCGAAACGCATGAGGAGAGGTCAGTACGATCGAGGCGATCAAGGCGATCGCGGCGATCGCCAGCCAGAGGGGAACACCGTTGCCTTTATCCACGGCTAACGGACAGCCGATCACATGTGCTGCAGTTCACCGGCGACCGTCTCACGTTCAGATGCTCCAAAATCTGCAAATGGCAGACCCGGGTAGATTGCAGCGAAACGTTGGCGGCGTCGACCGTCTCACTGACGCCGCTTGTTCCACGAAGATCGTTGTCGCCTTAGAACGCCATGATCAGGCGCGCCGACAGCGTCTGCGCGGTGTCCCGCTGTCCCATTTCGTAGTCGTAACTGAACTTCAGCGACGCATGCGCCGACAGAGTCGCGTCCAGCCCAACCCCGAACAGGCCGCAGTAACGCGATAAGCCGATGCCAACCAGCGGCTGCCATTGCTGCAGACCCACGAAGCTGGCGTCGAACACTTCGCCGTGCTCGGCCAGCGTCTGCTGCCACTGTGCGCGTGCGCTGAAGTCCATGGCGCGACCGCCCTTCAGCTCCCAATGATGGCCCGCGCGCAGGCCGAGGCCCGCCTGCCAGCGATCCAGCGTCTGCGCGTTGCTGCGCAGGCCAAAGCCGCCGGCGCCCTGCTCGGCGAAACCATTGCGATCGATTCGTGCGTACTGCACGTTGACGTACGGTGTGAGGTGCCTGTTGCCACGGCCGAAGTGCAGGCCTGTTTCTCCATAGGCGACGTCGTAGTTTCCGTTGTACTGGGCCCCCACGCCCTGCACGCTTTCGCCAAGCAGCAGTTGCCGTCTGACGTCCTGCTGAAAATGGCCGAAGCCGACACGACCCTGCGTGTACCAGTTGCCGTTGAGCCCGCCGGCATAGAGCATGCCCTCGGTGCTACGACTGTGGTCGTGGTCGAAACTCCCGTTCAGCCGTTGCTGGCCCTGGCTCTGGCCGAACGCAAATCCGGCCACGCCAGAGCGGCCGATCTGACGATCGCTGCCCACCAACCAGCCATCCAGCTGAAAGCCGACGCTGTCAAAGCCGGCGCGCGCCATGTCGCCACCGACGCTGAGGTTCTGCGTCCACATGCCATAGCTGGTCTCCTTGCCCAACAGATTGTCGAAGCGTTCCGACAGGGCGCGGCTGGAAGCATCGATCGCCTTGAAGGTCATCGCCGCGCTGACCGCGTGCAATTGACCGGACAGGCTTTGCAGCGAAGCCTGCGCCGCCTGCAGTGTGGGTACCTGCTGGAACTGGCCTGCGGCATGCAGGAAGTCGCCCGACACGCCGGCGAGGTTGCCGCTGGCGATCTTGTCGTTCAGTTGCTCGAAGCTGCCCTGCACGCGCTTCGCGCTGCCCATGGAGGCTGCGGTGTAGCTCACGCCATTGCCTGCAGCAGCCGTCGTTACATTGAGACCGGTGGTATCGAGCCACACGCTGTTGGCGTCGTAATTGATGGTGGTTGCCGTAAACACCACACCCGAATCCTTGACCAGCTGATCGAACGTGCCTGCGACGCCTGCGCCTGCCGTGAGGACATTGGTGTGAGCGCTACTGACATAGCCGCTGTCGGCGCCCGTCACTTCCAGCGTGCCGCCGTTGAGCATGGCCGTCCCGGTGACATCGAGCTTGCTGCCAAGGCTGACGGCCAGCGTGCCTGTCGAATCTTGGTTGTAATTGCCTCCCACCAAGCTATCGCTCAATCGCACAAATACCTTGCCGGCATTGGAAAGATTACCTTCCACGCCGGGCACACCGGAATGGAGTGTGGCGCCGGAATATCCGTCAAGCGCGCCCGCTTCGTTTACATCGACGTTGCCAGGCAATGCATCTACCGTGAGCAAGGTGCCGTTATTGATCTTGGTGCCGCCAGAGTAAGTGTTTTTCCCCGGAAAAATAACTTCGGCCAAACCGTTTAACGTGACGGATCCCGTACCGGAAATCAGGCCACCGTAGAGGCTGTAGTAGCTATTGAAAACCAGCGATCCATCGTTCACTACGCGTGAGCCGAAATAGGTGCTGCAAATACCGCAGCCAGTCATTCCGCCGGTGTTGTCTACCTGCAAGGTGCCCCTTTCGATCACGATAGTTTGGGGACTGATTCCATTGACCGGCAGCACCGTCAGAGTACCAGTACCCGCCTGCACAAGCGTGCTGTTGTATGCCTCCGAATTTCCGCCCGAAATGCTTCCCTCAAAAGTCACGTCGTCGCTGCGATCGAACACGAGCGTTCCGTGATAGATGGAAACGGCAGTCAGTTCGATGGAGCCCTCCGTGCCACCATTGCCGATCTGCAACGTACCGCCATTGATGGTGGTGCTGTCCGGCATCAGATCGTTGTTATCGATTATCCACGTGCCATCCCCGGTTTTAGCCAAGTCGCCCGCGAATATCGTCGTGCCGGTAACGGCGTGCGAGTACAACTGCATCGTTCCCGCGTCGCCGTTCAGTGTCAGCGAGGCTCCGTGATTGGAGCCGATCTCGAGATCGCCTTGAATGGAGCTACCGGCAGACAGGCTGACCGAGTTGAAGGCAGTCGGCATCAGCTGCACATTGCCGACGATGGTGCCCGCGTTGGTCAGCGTCAGCTTCCCACTAAGATTGGAAGGAGTATCGCTATCCGAATCTACGAAAATGGCGCAATCACCCGTGCCGCCGCAATCCCCGCTCGCTGTACCCGTCGTCTCGATAGTGGATCCAATATCGTTGATCACGCTGCCGCCATGTTGCAAATAGAGAGCCATTGAAGCACCGGTGATCGTGGCGCCTCCGGTATTTTTCACCGTCCCGCTTTCACCGGTCACCTGGATGGCAATAGCGCCCGCAGAACTAATCGTGCTGTCGGCACCGTCATTGAGTACTACGCCGCCATAGTGCAAATCGACCGCTGCAGCACCACCCGTGATGAGGCCGCCTCCCGTGTTTTCCACGCCACTGACTTCGAAAAATGTCTGAACCGCAATGCCTCCTGTGGAACGAATGGTGCTGCCGACGCCATCATTGCTAACCAGACCACCGTAGACCAGTTCCACACCAATGTTTCCACCCTCGATAGTCCCACCGCTGCTGTTTTTGACGGTGCTGGAATAGCCGTTGAGCATCACGCCCGCGTCGTTCCCACGGATGCTGCCACCATCGTGGTTCAGTACTGTGGGACTCCATACGAATTTGGAGTCTTGTCCACTCACTCCGACGTCGACATTACCGCCAAGCACGCCCGCATTGTCCAACGTTCCGTAGCCTGCGAGCGCAATGCGATTGGAAAGCGACACCCCAGAATCCACTTGCAGTGTGTACTTTGAGTCATACGACCCTTTGTCATTGCCCACTGTGATGGTGCCGGTACCAAGCGTGGCTCCAGGCCGAATCTCCAGAGTGCCACCTGTCACCCTAGTGCCACCGGCATAGGTGCTGGCACCCGTCAGGCTCAACCTACCTGCACCAGTCTGCGTCAAAGAACCACTGCCGCTGACAATACCCTCGAATGTCACGTCGTCGCTGCGGTTGAAGACTAAAGCGGAGTTGTCCGTGACATCACCGGAAATCGAGCCGGTCGAACCCCCGTTACCGATCTCCAAGCTGCCGTCGCTGATCAAGGTGCCGCCTTTGTAAGCGCTGGCGCCTGCCAAGGTCAACTTGCCCTTGCCTGCCTGCTCCAGCGAGCCCGTCCCACTAACGCTGCCATTGAAGGTCACGTCGTTCCTGTGACCGAACACGAGAAAGCCGTTGTTCGCCACATCACCTGTGATCGAGCCGGTGATGCCCCCGCTGCCAATCTGTAACTTGCCGTTGCTGATCGTGGTTCCACCGGTGTATGTATTGCTGCCCGTCAGTATCAACGTGCCCGCGCCGCCCTGCTCCAGCGAGCCCGTGCCGATGACCGTGCCCCCGAAGGTATGGACGTTGCTTTGGTCGAACACAAAGGACCCGTTGTCCTTCACGTCGCCAGTGATCGATCCGCTATGACCACCATTGCCGATCTGCAATGCGCCGTTGCTGATCGTGGTGCCACCGCTGTACGTGTTGGCACCGGTCAGGATCAACCTGCCCGTCCCAGCGTGCTGCAGCGAGCCGCTCCCGCTGATGCTGTCTCCGAAAGTCACGTCATCGCTGCGCTCAAATACCAACGAGCCGTTGTCTGTCACGTCACCGGTGATCGAGCCGGAAGTGCCACCCGTGCCCAGCTGCAAGGTGCCGCCGTTGATCGTGGTGCCGCCGGTGTACGAGTTGTCGGCGCCCAGCACCAGCGTACCGGCGTCGGTCTTGACCAGCATCGAGTCGCCTGCGAGCACGCTGCCGATAGTGGCCTTGTAGCCCGCGCCCGCGGTCGTGCCGTCGCCCACGCGGATGATCGAGTGCGTGGGATCGTCTGTGCTGCCAACGAGGTGGATCGTGTCGCCTTGAACGCTGTAGCCGTCGCTGGCGAACTGCATGCCGGCCGCGTTGACGTCACCGTTGCTGTCGTCCACGGTCACCGTACCGGGCGCAGCCTGGAACACGGCGAAGGAGCGGTCGCTGAAGGGTGCATTGATCGCGCCGCTGGCGTCGGACCAGTTGTTGATCGTCAGAGAGTTTCCACTCTCCCAGGTACCGCTGCCACCGTTGACGACGTTGTTGCGTTTGGGGCCAGCATCGCCGTCCCAGACACTGAAGACCATGCCCTGGGTATTGACCAGGTTGACCTGCTGCGCCACCGAGGTCTGCACCATCAAACTGGAGGGGGGCACGTTACCCAGGGTCAAGCCATTGTCGGTCAACTTGCCGGCGTAGTTGAACACGCGGTAGACGCCCGGGCCCAAAGTGCCACCGGATGCAACGCTGACGTTGAGGGTGCCGTCCAGCACCAGGTTGCCATTGACGTTGATGAGATCGTTGAGCTGGCCACCAGCGAGGTTGGCCTGGCCAAAACTGTAATCGAGCTTCGAGCCGGCAGAGAGGTCGAGGTCGCCCTTAATAGTAAGCGTGCCGATGGCACCGATGCTTCCTGGCGCCAGCGTCGCGCCGTCGGCCACCGTGACATCGCCACCCAAGATGCCCTTACCACCCAGAGTGGCGCCGTTGGCGACGGTGGTCGTACCGGTTGCGGCCGACTGGTTGCCGTCGACGTACAAGCTGCCCGCATTGATCCGGGTGATACCCGCGTAGCTGTTGGCGACGGTGAGAGTCAGCGCGCCGTTACCGGCTTTGGTCAGACCGCCGGCACCGGTAATCTTGCCGCCAAAGGCCCTATCGTCGGAGCGATCGAAGGCAAGAGTGCCATTGTCGATGACATTGCCCACGATGCTGCCGGTCGTACCACCATTGCCGATCTGCAACGTGCCGTGGTTAATCATGGTGCCGCCGGTATACGTGTTGGCACCCGTCAGGGTCAACGTGCCCTTGCCCGCCTGCCCCAGCGAGCCACTGCCGCTCACGATGCCGCTGAAGGTCACGTTGTCGCTGCGGTTGAACACCAGAAATGACTTGTCGACTACGTCACCGGCAATCGAACCGGTCGTGCCGCCATTGCCGAGCTGCAATGTGCCGTTGCCGATCATGGTGCCGCCGGTATACGTGTTGGCACCCGTCAGGGTCAACGTGCCCTTGCCGGCCTGCTTCAGCGAGCCCGTGCCGCTGACGATGCCGTTGAAAGTCACGTCATCGCTGCGATCAAACACCAGGAACGCGTTATCCACTACGTCACCGGTGATCGAACCGGTGGTGCCACCGTTGCCGATCTGAAGCGTACCCTCGTTGATCGTGGTGCCGTCGGTATAGCTTTCGTTACCAGTCAGCACCAGCGTGCCGGCCCCGCCTTTGATCAGATCAATCGAACCACTGATTTCCTTGGGCCAGACTAGGGTATTGCCGGAACCGACATTGACATCGCCTCCGGCAAAATCGCCAGTGCCTGTCGTCGGCGGAGGCGGTGGCTGTGAGGGTCTTACGTTCGAACCACCCCCACCCCCGCAACCGGACAATCCCAATGCCAGTGCTACTGAAAATGCCATGGCACACGGCCGCAATCCCTGCTTGTTATCGGACATTGATTTTCCCTTTCGTCAGTGTCGATAGTCGCTATGAAATCGCAATCTACTACAGGAAGGGAGCGGAATAACGCCTCGTCACTCACAAGAGGCTGCAGAAAGCTGGTTAGTCCATTCCGTCCCGCTAACGGGAAGCTCCTACGTCCAGACCTCCAAGCTGATCCTGCAGCGTTGGCAAAGGACTTCGTAGCTGCTCCATCAGGCGAATAAGTGGGACGTGCAGCCATCGTCGTACCAGTGGGTAAGCTCCAAACGCCTGACGGAGTAAAGCAGTCGCTTTGACCTGAAAGGCGTGAGCTGCTGATCGATAACGCCGACTTCGCAGGTCATGCCAACCAGCGAAGTGTTGAACGGTGCCGGCTGGCTGAGCAGGAGTAGCACGTCGATCTGCGGACCTTCAAGCGCCAAGCTGTTCTCAAAGGCGTGTCCATATCGATGCGATTGCACAGGCTTGCCAGCATCCCGCGGACTGAATCACACGCCCCGCAAGAACGGTCAAATGTTACCGCCCAGGCTACGGTTACTCTGCAACGGTCGATTCCACCGCCGGGTTCAGTGAATAGCCGCTGCCGAGAAAGCGCTTTGGTACATCGAAAGCCACTCCAGCGAGGATCTGTCGCTTGGAAGCATTGCCGAAGTGGCGGGGATTTCGCCGTTTCACTTGGCACGGCTGTACCAGTCGATGACCGACTGCTCGGTCGTGCGCTACCTCCGGGCGCGCCGTCTGACCGAGGCCGCGCACCGGCTTGCTGGTGGTGCGCCAGACATCCCGGAGGTGGTACTGAACAGCAGCTACGGCTCGCAGGAGGCCTATACGCGGGCGATGACATCTGGGCTAGTTCTTTGCACTCCAGTCGAGGGCTGGTCTCAGAGGTGTGGCGGCGGCGCCAGAGCCACAGCGTGTAGCCTTTCGCCCGATAAGATTCAGCGACTACCATCGACGAATTCCCAGACTTTGGAAATCACCACCGATCCCTCGCCGACAGCCGAGGCAACGCGCTTTACTGATCCGCTACGCACATCTCCCACCGCAAAAATGCCCGGCAGCGAGGCCGCGAAAGGCGAGCTTGCGCCAACCGCTGCGCCGGTAAGCACGTAGCCCTTGTCGTCCAGCTTGACCAGATCCGACAGCCAGTCGGTATTGGGGGCGGCACCGACCATTCGGCGTAGACCCCGGCCGCCACTCCAGCCGGGCCGCCGCCGACGATCAGTACATCGAAATCCTCGTCATCGACCAGATCCAGATTCAGCCCGAGCAGACGAGCTACCTTGTCCGGCGTCGGATCGTCGACGATCGTATTCCGACCAAAAATGACAGCGGCACGATCGGGCGCAAGCGAGCACGTGGCGGCCAACGCGTTCGCTTCGGCGCTGCCAAGCTCAAACGCGCTGTAGGGAATGCGATTGCGATCGGCGAATTCGGCGATGCAACGGACATCGCGGTCACGCTCCTCACCGATCAGGACCAGCGCACTGTCGCGTTGCTCGATCTGCCGACGTCGTCGCGCGGAGAACACGGTGATGATGATGTCCGACATCTCGGGAATCTGTGCCATCAACGTCAGCATCGTGGCGCGGGGCACCTCGATCACGGACGTATCCCGCACGGCGCGCATCGGCATCGGCATCGGCATCGGCATCGGCATCGGCATCGGCATCGAGTTCGAGTTCGAGTTCGAGTTCAAGTTCAAGTTCGGGTTCGGGTTCGGGTTCGGGTTCGGGTTCGGGTTCGGGTTCGGTTAGGTTCGGTTCGGTTCGGGTTCTGGTTTGGATTGTCTCGTAGTCACGCCACATGGCTCACCCATCTCCGCTCATCGTCGCGCCGCCGTTCGAGCTGCCCACGCAGAAGGGAGAGCTCCGCTCGCTGGCGCAGTTCCTCGCGAGGGGGCCGGTGCTGCTGGCGTTTCATCGCGGCACCTGGTGCCCGAACTGCCGCCGGCGATTCACTGAGCTGGCCGACCACTCCGCCGCCTACGAAGCGCGGGGCATACAAATCGTTGCGATCCTGGCCCAGTCGTCTGACGCGGTGCGCCGGTATATCGAGGAGACGGGGCTGCCGTTCGACATCCTGGTGGACGAGTCGCGCAGCGTGCTGAAGGCGTACGGCGTCTGGCATGCCGTGGGGCTGGTGTCGTGGAACACCGCGCGGCCGGCGCTGTTCCTGATCGATCGCTCAGGCGCGATTCGCTACTCCTTCATCGCCGAACGGCAGGACCAGTTTCCGTCGCCCGCGGCGATCGACGAGGCGCTCGACAAAATGGGTGAAGGGTAGGACTGCCGGTACCGCGGTGGCAGAGCCACCGCGGCCGGAGTGCGAAACGAGGCGAGCGAGGCAAGCGCCTTGCGGCGATTACTTGAAGCGGGCGTTGACCGCGTCCCAGTTGACGACGTTCCACCACGCGGCGAGATAGTCGGGGCGGCGGTTCTGGTACTTCAGGTAGTAGGCGTGCTCCCAGACGTCGATGCCGAGGATCGGCTTCTTGCCTTCCATCAGCGGGCTGTCCTGGTTCGCCGTGCTCTCGATGACCAGCTTGCCCCCGGCGTCGATCAGCCACGCCCAGCCGCTGCCGAACCGGGTCGCGCCGGCCTTGTTGACCTGTTCCTTGAAGCTGTCGAAGCTGCCGAACGTGGAGGTGATCGCATCGCCGATCGCCCCGGTCGGCGCGCCCCCCTTGCCCGGCCCCATGATCTCCCAGAACATCGTGTGATTGAGGTGGCCGCCGCCGTTGTTGCGAACCGCCGTGCGGATGTCCTCGGGAACGCTGTTGATCCCGCGGATCAGATCCTCGGCGCTTTTCTGCTGCAGCTCGGGGTGCTTCTCCAGCGCGGCGTTCAGGTTGGTGACGTATGCCGCGTGGTGCTTGTCGTGGTGGATCCGCATCGTCTGTTCGTCGATGTGCGGCTCGAGGGCGTTGTATTCGTAGGGGAGCGGTGGGACTGCGTGCGCCATTCGTTCTATCTCCTTGAATAAGTGATCGGACGGAAGCAGGAACCAGCGGCTCCTAATCCCTGATGTCGAGCATGCGATCGAGCGCCAGCCGCGCGCCGCGCTTCTGGTCTTCGGGGACGATGATCTGGTTGTGGATCTCCCCTTCGAGCAGGCCTTCGAGAATCCAGAGCAGGTGGTTCGGCGAGACGCGGAACATCGTCGAGCACAGGCAGCCGAATGGATCGAGCGTGATCACGGTGCGCTCCGGCGCGACATCGTGGGCGAGCCGGTTGACGAGATGAACTTCCGTCGCCACCGCCCAGACCGTCCCCGCCGGACTGTCCTTGACCGTGTTGATGATCGCTTCGGTCGATCCGCTTTCGTCCGCCGCCCGCACCACGTCGAAGGTGCACTCGGGGTGCGCCACCACCTTGCCGCCGGGGTACTGCTTGCGGAACGCGTCGATCTGCGCGACGGTGAACCGGGTGTGCACGGAGCAGAAGCCTTTCCAGAGAATCAGCTTCGCGGCCTTCACCTGTTCCGGCTGCAGACCACCCCAGATCTCGTTCGGATCCCAGATGACCATCTGGTCGAGCGGGACGCCCATCTTGTAGGCCGTGTTCCGGCCGAGATGCTGATCCGGCAGCATCACGATCTTCTCGCCGTGCTCCCACGCCCACGTCATCACGCCCGCGGCGTTGGTGGAGGTGCAGACGATACCGCCATGATCGCCGACGAACGCTTTGATCGCCGCGGAGGAATTGATGTACGTGACCGGTATCAGGCCGGCGCGGCCGTTCTCGATCGCGTCGGTGCGGACGCCCATCTCGGCGAGCTCGCGCCAGCACATCTCGAGCTGATCCGGCGCCGCCATGTCGGCCATCGAGCAGCCGGCCGCGAGATCGGGCAGGAGCACTTTCTGGTGCGCACCGCGCAGGATGTCCGCGCTCTCGGCCATGAAGTGCACGCCGCAGAAGACGATGAACTCCGCGGCGCCGCGGCTCGCCGCCGCACGCGACAGCTTCAACGAGTCGCCGATGTAATCCGCGAACTTGATGACCTCGTCGCGCTGATAGTGGTGACCGAGGATCACCACGCGGTCGCCAAGCTTCACCTTGGCGGCCGCGATCCGCGCATCCATCTCGTCGTC
>JBDTXA010000012.1:0-46593 GCA_040006415.1 Rhodanobacter sp. | reverse complement strand
CGGAGCCGGAGCCGGAGCCGGAGCCGGAGCCGGAGCCGGAGCCGGAGCCGGAGCCAATTCTGCCGGCCTCTCAGCAACTGCGGCCTTTTCGGCCTTCGCGGCTGCTACGGCGGCGGCTGATCGGCGGGGCGCACGGGCGCGCGGCTCGGGCTTGCCTTCGGCAACGGGCTTGGTGTCGGCGCTCTTGACGTCGTTCGGGGTGTTGTTATCGGTATCGGACACGGGCAATCCTCGCAGGGCGCCGTTGAATTACAGGAAGGGAGGGTGTGCGTCGCGCTGAAGGCGCTGGGGGACAGGACTGTCCCGACGGACCGAAACAATCTAGCACCCGCGATGTGGCCGCGTAAAGCCTCCGCAACCTGCCGAGTCGAATCGGCCAGGCTGCGGGCAACCGACAGGCTCAGATGGCCTTGTCGATCATCTGGGTCAACTGCCCCTTGCTGACGGCACCGATCTGAGTCGCTTCGACCTTGCCGTTCTTGAAAACCATCAGGGTGGGAATGCCGCGTACGCCGTAGGTACGCGGCGTCTGCTGGTTCTGGTCGATGTTGATCTTGACCACGCGAAGCTTGCCGTCGTACTGCTGCGCCAGTTCCTCAAGCATCGGCGCAATGGCCTTGCACGGGCCGCACCATTCGGCCCAGAAATCCAACAATACCGGGGTGTCGGATTTGAGCACCTGCTCGTCGAAGGCGTCGTCGTTTACATGGGTAATAAGGTCGCTCACCGGGAATCTCCGTGGCTGGGGCGCTAAACAAGGGCGGGATCAAAACTATGGGGCGGGGGCGACGCCAATACAAGGATTGACGTCATCAGCTACACTCAGGCGCCCATGGAGCATGGGTTGCACAGAAAACGGGCACGCCAAGACGGCAGGTTCTCATTCCAGCGCAACTCCGGGCACGATTCAAGGGCGGCCTTCCAAGCCGCCGGTCAGATCGCCGACAAACACGGCGCCGCCAGCCGCGGCGCGATCTTGTTGACCCTGACGATTGAGCCGCTTCAACGCGCATCGCGCACCCGTCCTGCACCGCCCTCCGCCGACTACGGCGACTGAAGCGGGCGCAGCGCATCACGCCGCCGTCAGGCTAAGGTCTTCAATTCCCATATGTCCCAAACTGTACTCACCGATACCTTCTTTACCAACTTCGATTTGCATCCACTGCTGCAGCAGGGCCTGGACGACAGCGGTTTCACCCGCTGCACCCCGATTCAGGAGATGACGCTGACCCCGGCGCTGGCCGGACGCGACGTCGCCGGCCAGGCGCAGACCGGCACTGGCAAGACGTGTGCGTTCCTGGTCGCGTTGATGAATCGCCTGCTGACCACCTCGGCGGTCGCCGACCGCAAGGACAGCGACCCGCGTGCGCTGATCATTGCGCCGACCCGCGAACTGGCGATCCAGATCGACAAGGATGCCCAGGCGATCGGTCGCAACACCGGCCTGAAGACGGCGCTGATCTATGGCGGCGTCGATTACGACAAGCAGCGCCAGCAGCTGAAGGACGGTTGCGACATCATCATCGCCACTCCGGGCCGCATGCTGGATTACCACAAGCAAGGCGTGTTCAGTCTCAACAGCGTCGAGGTAATGGTCATCGACGAAGCCGATCGGATGTTCGATCTGGGCTTCATCAAGGATGTGCGCTTCATCTTCCGTCGCCTGCCGCCACGCGATCAGCGTCAGGTGCTGCTGTTCTCCGCCACGCTGAGTCACCGCGTGCTGGAGCTGGCTTACGAGCACATGCACGAGGCGGAAAAGCTGGTGGTGGAAAGTGAAAATATCACTGCCGATCATGTGCGTCAGCTGGTCTACTTCCCGGCCAAGGAAGAGAAGATGCCGCTGCTGCTGAACCTGCTTGATCAGGCCAAGCCCACCCGCAGCATCATTTTCGTCAATACCAAGGCCGCCGCTGAGCGCGTCACCGACCGCGTCAAGCGGCATGGCTGCCGCGTGGGTGCAATCTCCGGCGACGTACCGCAGCTGAAGCGGCAGAAGCTGCTGCAGCGTTTCCAGGAAGGGCAGCTGGACATTCTGGTGGCCACCGATGTGGCCGCGCGCGGCCTGCACATTCCCGCCGTGAGCCACGTATTCAACTATGACCTGCCGCACGAGGCTGAGGATTACGTGCATCGCATTGGTCGTACCGCACGTCTGGGTGCCGAAGGCGACGCGATCAGTTTCGCCTGCGATTTGTACGCGATGTCGTTGCCGGATATCGAAACCTATATCGGCCAGAGCATTCCGGTGGCACCGATGGGCCCGGAGCTGTTGATCATGCCCAAGCCGCGTCAGGTCGATGCCGAGTTTGCCGCCAATGCGGCCGCCGACAGCGCTGCGTTTGGTGATGTGGTGCCGCCGCGTCCCGGTGAAAAGCCGCGTCGCAGCGGTGGCGCAGGTCGCACTGGCGAGCGCAGCGGTGGTGGGCGCAGTGGTCCGCGGCCATCCGACAAACCGAAGCCCGCACGGCCGGCTGAGGACGTCAAGGCTGCCTCCGCAGAGCAGCCGGTGGCGGTTGCCGTGGAGAAAACGGAAGTTGCACCTGCCGCCGATGGCAGTGCGAGCGAAGGCGTGCGCAAACCGCGCCGCCGCCGCGGTGGCCGCAATCGTCGGCGTGAGGGCGCGCCTGCCGATGGCGCGGTCGCCAACGGTCAGGAAGCTGCCGCCAACGAAGGTCATCGTGCGCCGCACGGAGAGCGCAAGCCGCGCGCACGCGGTGCGGGCGAGGCTACCGGTACGGCCCACAAGCGGCCGTCGCGGCAGGTCGAGGTGACTTCGGCCAAATCCGGCCAGCACGCTCATCCGAACAAGCCAAGCCTGTTCCGCCGTCTGACCCGTCTGTTCACCGGTCGCTGATCGACCGTTTACTTCGCGATGTACCGCACAACCGGACATCGTGAAGTCGTCACCTTGACGTCGCCTTCCCTTATCCTTGCTGTTCACAGACGATACGCAGGCTCGGGGAAACGCGGTGATCCAGTTTGATCAAGTCAGCAAGCGTTACGAGGGCGGCCACGAGGCGCTCTCGCAGCTGTCCTTCGAGGTGCCTACAGGCGAAATGGCCTTTGTCACCGGTCATTCCGGTGCCGGCAAGAGCACCTTGCTCAAATTGCTCGGGCTGATCGAACGTCCCTCGCACGGCGCAATCAGCATGGACGGCAAGAAGCTCTCGAAAATCCGCCGCGGAGGTATCCCGAAGTGGCGCCGGCATATCGGGATGGTGTTTCAGGATCACCGGCTGTTGATGGATCGCACGGTCTTTGCCAACGTCGAACTGCCGCTGATGATTGGTGGCGTGGCCCGTGCCGAGCGCTCGCGCCGGGTGCATGCTGCGCTGGAAAAAGTTGGCCTGCTGGCCTATGAGCGCCAGTTGCCGGCGACCTTGTCCACCGGTGAGCAGCAGCGTGTCGGTATTGCCCGGGCGATTGTGGCGCGGCCCACTTTGCTGATTGCCGACGAGCCGACCGGCAACCTCGATCCGCAGCTGGCGATGGAGATCATGGGCCTGTTTGCCGAATTTCAGCAGGTCGGCACCACCGTGTTGATTGCCAGCCATGATCTGTCCCTGATCAAGCGCATGAAGAGGCGCGTGATCGTGTTAGATCACGGCCGGCTGGTGGCCGATCTGGCCGCGCAGGAGGTGCTGTGAGCACGCCGGGCGAAACCGCGCAGACCGCGCCGGAAACCGCGCCGCGCAACGAGCACCGTCGCGGTCGTCGCCTCGCCAGTTGGCAGGAACACCATGGCTGGAGTGCTTTAGCCAGCTTGCGCCGTCTGGCCTCGCGTCCGTTGGGCAGCATGCTGACCATCGCCGTAATGGGGCTGGCGCTGGCCTTGCCGCTGGCGTTCTATCTGTTGCTGGGAAATGTGCAGAGGCTCGGCGACGCGCTGGGCCAGAACCAGGCCATCAGCGTGTTCCTGCAGCCGGAACAGACGGCGCAGCAGGCGAAGTTGCTGGCCCGACAGTTCGGCGAGCGTCCCGAAGTGGCGCGGGTCGTCGTGAAAACGCCGCAGCAGGGCATGGACGAGCTGGCCAGGATGCAGGGGTTTTCCGGCGCGCTGGACACGCTGGATGACAATCCGCTTCCCTATGTATTGCAACTGCAGCCGCGAGCGCAGGCAAGTGCATCATCGCTCGAACAACTGGTCACCGATGTGCGCGGGATGCGCAGCGTGGACATGGTGCAGGACAGCGGCAGCTGGCGGCAGCGGCTGGACGCACTGCTCGGCGTTGGCAATCGTGCCGCGCTGATCCTGGCTTCGTTGCTGGCGCTGGCCGCCTTGCTGGTAGTCGGGAATACCGTACGCGTGGATATCCTCAGCCGTAGTGAGGAGATTGGTGTGCTGCTTCTGGTGGGCGCGAGCCATGCGTTTGTGCGCCGGCCCTATCTGTATGCAGGTATCTGGTATGGACTGTTCAGCGGCATCCTCGCCGCCGCGCTGGCGGTGCTGATCGAGTTCGCGCTGGCTGCGCCGGTGGCGCAGCTAAGTCGTGCTTATGATGGCAAGCTGGCGATTGGTGGCTTGCCGCTGTGGTTGTTGCTGGCCGTTCCACTAGCGGCCGCTTTTCTGGGCTGGCTTGGCGCACGATTGGTCAGTGCGTGGCAGTTGGGCAGGCTGGGGTGACGACTGTTGGATGCGGTGACGCAAATCGCAACCTGGGCTGCGGCACTGCAGGCACTATGTCCGACTGAAGCGGGTGCAGGGGGTGCGCTCGCCGGTTCATCGGCGACGGATCGCTGCGGGTCATCAAGCGGATGGTGAGTCAAGCAATGAGTACAAATATCAGCAGCCGTTTGATGACCGACGCACCGCGTGTGCTGGTGGTCGACGGCTCACGTGTGGTTCGCAAATTGATTACCCGTGTCCTGAAGGCTGAGTTGCCCGGCGTCGAGGTGATCGACTGCGGTTGTGGCGCCGATGCGCAGAAAGTGCTGGGCGAGGGCGTGTTCGACTTCATAACCATCGCGCTGCGTCTTCCTGACATGGACGGCCTCGAGCTGGCGCAGTTTGTGCGCGAGTCTGCACCCCAGATTTATGTGCCGATCGTGGTCGTGTCCGGTGACGTCGAGGATCGCCTGCACCGGCGCTCGCTTGGCGAGCATGTCACTGACTACTTCGACAAGGCGCTTGGCTTTCAGGCGCTGGCCGAGTTCATTCGTGGTTATGTCAGCCCGCAGAGCACCACCGAAGGCGAGGTGCTGTATGTCGAGGACAGCCGCGTGGTGGCGCTGGCGACCCGTCGCATGCTTGAGAAAACCGGACTTACCGTACGCCACGTCATCAGCGTGGAAGATGCGCTGGCGATGCTGGAAACGGCCCGTGCGGAAGGAAAGGTCGGCGCCGACGTGGTGCTTACCGATGTCAGCCTGAAGGGCGAGCTGACCGGAGGCGACTTGCTGGACCACATTCGCGGCGAGTTTGGTTACGGCAAGGGCCAGCTGCCGGTACTGGTGATGACCGGTGACGAGAACCCGGCCAACCAGGCGGCGCTGATCAGGTCCGGCGCCAACGACCTGGTCGAGAAACCGGTCGAGGAACGATTGCTGGTAACCAAGGTGCTTTTCCAGTTGCGCGTCGCGCGGCATCTGCGAGGAAACGTGGCCGACCAGGCAGGCGACAAATGAATGGCGAAAGGACCCGGCTTGAGCCGTCGTGGAAGGCGCGTATCGGTGACTACCTGCAGCGCCCGGATATGCAGACGCTAGCCGCTTTTCTTCGCGCCGAAAAACAGGCGGGAAAGCATATCTATCCACCGGGTCCGGATATCTTTGCCGCCTTTCAACACTCGCCGTTCGATGCCGTGCGGGTGGTGATTATCGGTCAGGATCCCTACCACGGGCCGGGCCAGGCTCATGGTCTGTGTTTCTCCGTGCGTCCAGGTGTTCGGGTGCCCCCATCGCTGGACAACATCTTCAAGGAACTCCAGCGCGACCTCGCGATCGATCGACCCGACCACGGTTGTCTCACACCGTGGGCCGATCAGGGTGTGCTGCTGCTCAACAGCGTGCTGACCGTGGAAGAGGGTCGTGCAGGTTCGCACCAGAAAAAGGGTTGGGAGGGCTTTACCGATGTGGCTATCGAGGCACTCAACCGAGAACGGGAAGGGCTGGTGTTCCTGCTGTGGGGTGCCTACGCCCAGCGCAAGGGGCAGCTGATCGATAACGAACGGCACTGTGTGCTCGAGTCAGTCCATCCGTCGCCGCTGTCAGCGCACCGTGGATTCATGGGGTGTGAGCACTTTTCAGCTGCCAATCAATGGCTTGAAAGCCGCGGTGGCGCGCCGATCGACTGGCAGTTGCCTCCGCTGAAGACGCTGCGAGAAGATTTTACCGAGGCTTGAACGGCGACCTAGGAGCGCCACTTGGGTGCTTGAACAGGACTCGACAAGGGCAAAAGATATCTGTACCATTGAGTTCATTAAAGTCCAATACCCCGTTGGACTGAACCTATCGAGGCTTTAGCACTCCAATCAATCGAGTGCTAAACTTTGATGTCATTCAGGAGGTTCCACCCATGTCTCAAGCTTTGGTGACCGCCAATTATCCGCTGCCGAGTCTTGTCGGCAGCCTGGATGCCTATATCTCCGCGGTCCATCGGATTCCCGTTCTCAGCTCGGAAGAGGAGCAGGCGCTTTCACGCGACTACCTCGAACAGGAGAATCTGGCATCGGCCAAGAAATTGGTGATGTCGCATCTGCGTTTCGTGGTCCATGTGGCGCGCGGCTACAACGGTTATGGCCTGCAGCTGGCTGATCTGATTCAGGAGGGCAACATCGGCTTGATGAAGGCGGTCAAGCGCTTCGACCCTGATCAGGGCGTGCGTCTGGTCAGCTTTGCCGTACATTGGATTCGTGCCGAAATGCACGAATTCATCCTCAAGAACTGGCGCATCGTGAAGGTCGCCACGACCAAGGCGCAGCGCAAGTTGTTCTTTAACCTGCGCAAGAACAAGAAGCGCCTTGGCTGGATGAACGCGGCCGAAGTGAAGAAAGTTGCGCTGGATCTGGGCGTACCCGAAGCGACCGTCCGCGAGATGGAGTCGCGCTTGTCCGGTCGCGATATCGGTTTCGAACCGGTATCGGACGACGAGGATGCGAAGCCGGCACCCGCAGCCTTTCTGGTCGACGACGGTGCCGATCCGTATGAAAATGTTTCTGACCAGGATCACGCCGACAATCAGATGCAGAATCTGACCGATGCGTTGAGCCATCTGGACAAGCGTTCGCGCGACATCATCCAGCGTCGCTGGCTCAACGACGAGAGCAAGGCCACGCTGCAGGATCTGGCCGATGAGTACGGTGTTTCTGCCGAACGGATTCGTCAGGTGGAAGCAAATGCCATGAAGAAGATGCGCGGGCTTTTCGCCACGGCGTAATTCCCGCGTGATTTCCGCGCCTCGTTGGCACGGACGATGATAAACGGCCCCCGAAGGGGCCGTTTATGTGTCGGGTTGGCCATTCAATCTGGTTCTCGCGCATCGTCGTCGGGCAAATCGTTGCCGCTGACGATGCGAGCATTGCGTTGATGCGTCCAATAGGCCCAGGCCCAGTCGAGTATCACCACCAGCCGATTGCGGAAGCCAATCAGAAAGTAGATGTGGGCCAGCAACCATGCCGCCCACGCGGGGAAGCCGGACAGTTGCCATTTGCCGAATTGGGCAACCGCGGCCATCCGGCCGATGGTGGCGAGTGAGCCGTCGTCGCGATACCGGAACGGCGGCCTTTGATCACTTCCTTGCAGCCGCGCGCAGATTACCGTTCCAACGTGTCGGCCCATTTGCTTGGCAGCGGGTGCCACACCGGGCACCGGTTTACCGTTGGCTTGATGAATGACGGCCAGATCGCCGATGACAAATACCTCGGGATGGTCAGGAAGACTCAAATCGGGCAGCACCTGTATCCTGCCGGCGCGATCCAGCGCGGTACCCAGCAAGCGGCCTACCGGTGAGGCGGCGACGCCCGCCGCCCACAGCACGGTACGGGCGACGAGCCTGCGCTCACCCAGTTTCACGCCCTGCACGTCGATGTCGGTGACGGCTTGGCCGAGATGCACTTCAACGCCAAGGTGTTTGAGCTGCCGGCGCGCCTTGTCCGACAGCGCCGGGTCGAAGGCCGGCAGCAGGCGCGGACCCGCCTCGATCAGTCGTACCGTGGCGCGTCGCGGATCGCTGCGACGGAATTCGCGGCGCAGCGTATGCCGCGCCAGCTCGATAAGGGTGCCCGCCAGTTCAACCCCGGTGGAGCCGCCGCCGACTACGACGAAATTGAGCCAGGCCTGGCGTCGGTCGGGATCGCTTTCGCGTTCGGCGTACTCAAAGGCCAGCAAGACGCGACGGCGGATCAGGAGGGCGTCCTCGAGTGTCTTTAACCCCGGCGCAAAGCGCTCCCATTCGTCATGGCCAAAATACGCGTGTGTGGCGCCGGTGGCGATTACCAGGAAATCGTAGTTGAACGGGCCATGCGCGCATGCCACTTGCCGCGCAGCCAAGTCGACATCGATCACCTCATCCAGTAGCACCGTGAGGTTGCTCTGGCGGCGCAGAATCTGCCGCAACGGTGCTGCGATCGACGGCGCCGCCAAGCTCGCGGTGGCCACCTGATACAGCAACGGCTGGAACAGATGGTGGTTGCGCCGGTCCACCAGGGTGACCCGCGCCCCGGCGCGAGCCAGTCGCCGCGCCGTTGCCATGCCGCCGAAGCCGCCACCGAGTATCACGACGTGCGGGTGGCTGGTGGACTCGGCAGCGCTGTTCACGAGAATCGCTCCGTTATCAGCGGCGCACGCTGACGGAGGGGCGCAGCGCCATGCCCTTCAATACGTTGAGTGCCTGTGACAACGCGTAGTCTCGAGTGGCGAGTTTGCTGTCGGCCTCGCTGCCGTCATTGTCGATGTCCTTGCCGCCATCGGCCGCTTCGTTGGCCAGATGATGCGGCAAGTCGGCTTCAGAGTTGATCAGCGTCGGTCCGCTGTCGGCCTTGTTCACCGTCAGGTCGCCCAGCGCAATATCCGGCTTGATGCCCTGAGCCTGGATCGAGGTGCCGCTCGGTGTGTAATAGCGGGCTGTTGTGATCTTTACCGCGTGGGTGGCATCCAGCGGCAGCACCGTCTGCACCACGCCCTTGCCGAACGTGCGTTGGCCCATCACCAGTGCGCGGTGGTTGTCCTTCAGCGCGCCGGAAACAATTTCCGCCGCAGATGCCGTGCCATTGTTGGTCAACACAATCATCGGTGCGCCCTTGAGCTGGTCGCCGGGGTGTGCCCTGAAACTCATGTTCGCGTCCTGCAGGCGGCCGCGTGTGGTCACGATGACACCCGAGTCCAGAAAGTCATCACTGACACCCACGGCAGCCGTCAGCAGGCCGCCCGGGTTGTTGCGAAGATCCAGCACCGCGCCTTTCTGCGCGCCATTTTTCATGATCAGCTCGCCGAGCTTTCGATCAAGGTCACTGGCGGTATCTTCCTGAAACTGGCTTATCCGCAGATAAGCGTAACCGGGCTCCAGTTCGCGAACTTTTACGCTGCTGATGGCGATGTTTTCGCGTACCAGATGCAGGTCGATCAACTTGTCGCTCTTGTCGTGGACGATGGTCAGGTCGATCTTGCTGCCTGGCTTGCCGCGCAGCTCCTTGAACATGTCATCCACGTTCTGCGAAGTGACCAGCCCACCGTTGATCTTGACGATGACATCGCCGGGCTTGATCCCCGCGCGCGCAGCGGGGGTGTCATCGATCGGCGAAACGATGCGCAGGCCACCATCCACCTGCAATACCTCGATGCCAAGGCCGCTGTACTGGCCGGTGGTGTCTTCATTGAGCTGCGCCAGGCCGTCTTTGTCCAGGTACTCGCTGTGCGGGTCCAGTTCGCTGAGCATCCCGGTGATCGCCGCTTTCATCAGTGTCTTGTTGTCGACCTTTTCCACATAAGCCTGGCGGACCACCTCGTAGACCCGGCTGAAATTGCGGATGTCATCCAGATCCACCTGATCGGTGCCACCGCTTGCGGGCAACGCGGCGGTACTGGCCGTTGCAGGAAGATCGACCGGCGGCGCCGGCGCGGATCCACTTTCGGCCGGTACCGACTGTGTGAACGCGAGGGGAGCAGCCAGCAGCAACGGAAACGTCAGCAGCAGCGCGAACCGCGTCGAACGGGGAAAAAGCATGGGAACCACTCCGAAAAACGGCGACATCGCGCGAACACGCGACAGTAAATCAACCATGGAAGCTTGCTGACAAAAGCTGAGACAACCGGATACCTGCGAAATTCATGCAACATCTCAATACCCTGAAGCGGCGGGGCCTTTGAGTCAACGGACTTTTCTCAGCCAGCTCCGCGGGTCGACCGGCTTGCCATCCTTTCGCAACTCGAAATAGACGCCGGTGTTCACGCCGGTAGGCGGACTGGCCGTACCGATGGGTTCGCCGGCTTCCACCGTGTCGCCGACGTCATGCAGGGTGCTCTCGTTGTTGCCGTACATGCTCATCCAACCATGGCCGTGATTGACGATCACCAGCGTGCCGTAGCCGCGCAGGAACCCGGCGTAGATCACGCGTCCGGTGGCAACGGCATGTACTTCGCTGCCGCCACTGGCCTTGATCAGTACGCCACTTCCATAGCTGTTGACCGCGCCGCTGGCCGGCCATGGCAGATCGCCGCGAATATTCGCGCTGGCGCTGCCGATTTTCAGGGGAGGCGGTGGCCGGTGACCGGGGTGACTCCTGATTGCCGCCGCGTGCTCCGCTGCTTCTCGTGCGGCGGCCTCGCGGGCAGCCTGGTCGATCGCTCTCTGCAGCGTAGCGACGAGACCGTTGAGCGACTTCTCGTTGTGTTTCAGCGCCGCCAGGCGCTCGGATTGATCCTTGTATCTGGCATCGGTCTCGGCGGCCAGCTTCTGCTGGGCGGCGCGTTGCCGGGCCAGCGTCGTTGCCTGTGCATCCCGCTTCACCTTCGTCGCCTGCAGCGCCTCCTGCTCAACGGTGATCCGGGATTCCAAATCTCGCAATCGAGTCAGGTCAGCCATCAAGCTCTTGACCCGTTTGACCCTGTCTTGCTGAAAATACTTCGAGTACAGCAGTGCGCGCGAGATGCGCCCCACATCTTCATCGCCCAGCAGCAATCGAAGATCGGAGCCGTGGCCCAGTGCGTAGGTCGCGCGAAGCAAGTCCGCGATGGCGGCGCGCTGACCGTGCAGTGTTTCCTTGAGGGCTGATCGTTGCGACTGCAACTGTTCCAGCTGCCGCCGCTTTGCTGCAAGTGCCTCATCTGTCTCGCGTACGGCGCGGGCGGCGCTGGCCAGCGCGCTGGCCTGCCTGGCGAGTTCGGCGTTGGCGCTGTCACGTTTTGACGCGGTCGCAGCCTGCTCTTTCGCCAGCGCCTGCATCCTGCTGCGAAGATCGGCGAGCCTCTGCTTAGCCTCCGTTTGTTCGCTACGACTCTTTACATCCTGCCGAGCCATCGCGACGGGGATGAAGCAGATGCAGAGAAGCATGGCGGCAATCAACGGCTGGCGCAGGATGGGGGGAGAAGGAACAGTCAGCTTGGGCATGGCTCGATTATCACCGAGCCGGACCCTGGTAGCGAGCGCGCGTTGCACTGCCTGCCGCCCGCCGGGCAGTCAAACTGGTATGGCCCTCAAACCCTTATGGACGGCCAAACCGTCGAACTGGTTGATGGTTTGACATTTCTCGACAAACACCTGTGCTGAGCCAAATCGCAACCGGATCAATGAATCGTTTGCGGCCAGGCTGCATATAGCCGTCCAAATGCTTTGACGCGACGCAGCAACTGTGCTTAAGTCGGTAGACCACCCTGCGTGCAACCTCGGTGTCCAGGCCATGTCGGCATTGCACGCCCAGTTCATCCAGCCACGGGGACAAAATGGCGCAGTCAGTCACTACAACATTGTACGACCAGGCATTCGAGCACGACAGCTGCGGGTTCGGCATTGTTGCGCAGATTGATGGGCGTGCCAGTTCTGCGCTGGTCGATACCGCTTTCTCCGCGCTGGCCAAGCTTTCGCACCGCGGCGGCATCAATGCCGACGGCATCAGCGGTGACGGTTGCGGCGTGCTGGTCCATCGTCCGATGGACTGGTTGCGTGCACTGGCGAACGAAGCGGGTTTGAAACCGGGCGAGCGGTTCGCTGCGGGTCTGGTGTTTCTCGATCCTGAAGGCGACGACAGCGCAGTGCCGGAATTCGAGCGGCATCTGCGGGAGGCGGGCCTGTCCGTTTCTGGCTGGCGCGAAGTGGCGATCAATCTGGACGCCTGTGGTCCGTTGTCCAGCAGCACGTGCCCACGTGTGCGTCAGGTGTTTGTCGACGCCGCTGCAGACATGGACGAGACCACGTTTGAACGAGCACTGTTTCGCGCACGCCGCCGTGCAGAGACGGCGCTGGCCGACGACCCGCAGTTCTACGTCGTGAGTCTTTCCGAGCAGGTCATCGGCTACAAGGCGATGGCGGCACCGGGTCGTCTGCGTGAAGTGTTTGCCGACCTCACCCATCCCGCTCTGGTCAGTGATGCCGTGGTTTTTCACCAGCGCTTTTCGACCAATACCACGCCCCAGTGGCGGCTGGCGCAGCCGTTCCGGCTGCTGGCACACAACGGCGAGATCAACACCATTCGCGGCAACCGTCGCTGGATGCAGGCGCGTGAAGCCGTCTTGCGTTCGCCGCTGGTCGACTTGAGCGACATCGGTCCGCTGGTTAGCCAGAATGGCTCGGATTCGGAAAGTCTGGACAACGCGCTTGAAGTGCTGCTCGCCGGCGGTCTCGACATGCTCACCGCGATGCGAGTGCTGGTGCCGCCGGCCTTTGCTGCGCGCGAGGACCTGGACGAGGACCTGGCCGGCTTCTACGAATACTACGCCTTGCATAGCGAGCCGTGGGACGGCCCCGCCGGTCTGGTGATGTGCGACAGCCGCTACGCGGTCTGCACGCTCGATCGCAATGGCCTGCGTCCGGCGCGCTGGGCACTGTCCGACGACAACCACCTCATCGTTGCGTCCGAAGCAGGGCTGTGGGACGTGCCAGCCGCACGGGTGGTGGCCAAAGGCCGGCTGGGACCGGGCCAGATGCTGGCGGTGGACTTTGCCGAACACCGCTTGCTGCACGATGCCGATATCGATGCGATCAACCGCAGTCGCGCGCCGTTCCGCGACTGGCTGCGTGAAGGCGTTCACTATCTAGAATCGGATCTGATCGACCCAAGTCTCGCGGCAGAGCCGTTGGCAACCACCGAATTGCGCCGCTTCCAGAAGCTGTTCGGCCTCAGCCGGGAAGAGCGCGAGAGCGTGCTCAAGGTGCTGGCTGAAACCGAAGCCGAAGCCACCGGCTCGATGGGTGACGACACGCCGCTGGCGGTGATGTCGCGGCAGATCCGACCGCTGTACGATCGCTTTCGCGAAGCCTTTGCGCAGGTCACCAACCCGCCGATCGATCCGCTTCGCGAACGTCTGGTGATGTCGTTGACCACTCAGATCGGACCCGAGGGCAACCTGTTCGAACTGTCGGCGGAGAACGCGCGGCAGACCCTGCTCAATTCGCCGATCTGCTCGCAGCGCAAATTGCGTCAAATGCTGGCGATGCCACAGTTCGTGGACGCCACAGTGAAGATCGACCTCTGCTATCCGATCGAGGAAGGTTTGGAGGCAGCACTGCGCCGTTTCTGCCGCGAGGCGGAAGAAGGTGTGCGTGCCGGCGCCGGGATGGTGTTCCTTACCGACCGCTATCCGGGCAAGAGCAGCTTGCCGGCGCATGCCCTGCTGGCGGTGGGCGCGATCCATGCACACCTGATCGAAAACGGCCTGCGCTGCCAATGCAACATCCTGGTGGAGACGGCCACGGCGCGTGACGCGCATCAATTTGCCTGCCTGATCGGTTTCGGCGCCACCGCGATTTATCCTTGGCTGGCCTACCAGAGCTTATTCGAGCTTGGGCGTGACGGTCACCTCAAACGCGGTGACGGCACCCCGCGCGAGATCGGTCGAAGCTACCGGCGCGGTATTCGCAAAGGCCTGCTGAAGATCATGTCCAAGATGGGCATCTCGACCATTGCCGGCTATCGCGGTGCCCAACTGTTCGAGATCATTGGACTGTCGACAGCGGTGGTGGAGCTATGTTTTGCGGGTACGCCGTCACGCGTCGGCGGCGCCGGTTTCGCGGATCTCGAGCACGATCAACGCATGCTTGCCGCCGAGGCCTGGAACGAGGCGCAGCCCCTGCGTGCAGGCGGCCTCTACAAATTCGTCTATGGCGGCGAATATCACATGTACAACCCCGACGTGATCGACACCTTGCAGAAGGCGGTGCGCACCGGCTCGATGGACGACTATCGCCGCTATGCCCAGCACGTCGATTCGCGGCCACCGTCGGCGCTGCGCGATCTGCTGCTGCCGGGTGCCGCGGGCGAGCCGATCGCGCTCGACGAGGTCGAGCCGGTCGAGGTGATCTTCAAGCGATTTGACTCCGCCGGCATGTCGCTGGGCGCGCTGTCGCCCGAAGCGCACGAGGCGCTGGCTATCGCGATGAACCGCCTGGGCGGGCGTAGCAATTCCGGTGAAGGTGGCGAAGATCCGGCACGCTACGGCACGGAGAAAATGTCCAAGATCAAGCAGGTCGCCTCGGGTCGATTTGGTGTCACCGCAACGTATCTGATCAACGCCGAAGTGCTGCAGATCAAGGTGGCCCAAGGTGCGAAACCCGGCGAAGGTGGCCAGCTACCCGGACACAAGGTGGATGCGACCATTGCGCGCCTGCGTTACGCCAAACCCGGCATCGGCCTGATCTCACCGCCACCGCATCACGACATTTATTCGATCGAGGACCTGGCGCAGCTGATCCACGACCTCAAGGAAGTGAACCCGGCCGCGCTGATCTCGGTGAAGCTGGTCTCGCACGCTGGCGTGGGAACGGTCGCGGCGGGCGTGGTCAAGGCTGGCGCGGATCTGATTACCGTCTCCGGACACGATGGAGGCACCGGCGCCAGTCCACTGACATCGATCAAATACGCCGGTACGCCGTGGGAACTCGGCGTTGCCGAAACGCAGCAGACGCTGCGCCGCAATGGTTTGCGCGGACGCGTGCGGCTGCAGACCGACGGCGGCCTGAAGACGGGCCTGGACGTGATCAAGGCGGCGATGCTCGGCGCGGAGAGTTTCGGTTTCGGGACCGGGCCGATGGTGGCGCTGGGCTGCAAGTACCTGCGCATCTGCCACCTTAATAATTGCGCCACCGGCATCGCCACCCAGAACGAAACTTTGCGCAAGGATCACTTCATTGGTCTGCCGGAAATGGTGATGAACTATTTTCGCTTCGTCGCCGAAGACGTGCGGGCGCATCTGGCGCGGCTGGGTGTGCGAAGCCTTGGTGAGCTGGTCGGTCGCACCGATCTGCTCAGTCAAATCGAGGGCAGCACGACCGTGCAACGGAAGATCGATCTGTCCAGACTGATCGTCAACGATGGTCTTGGCGCCGATGTTGATACCGCCTGTACCTTTGCGCGTAATCCGATGCGCGACGAGGCGGCGCTGGCGACGCGTATTTCTGCCGATGCCGCGCCGCTGGTCGAGTTCGGCAGCGGCGGCGACTTCCGCTACGCAATCACCAACATCGATCGTGCCATCGGCGCACGACTGTCCGGCGACGTCGCGCGTCGCTGGGGCGACCACGGCATGATCCAGCCAATTACTTTGCATCTCGACGGCAGTGCAGGTCAGAGTCTGGGCGCGTGGAACACCGGCGGTGTGCATATCGATCTGACCGGGGAAGCGAATGATGGCGTCGGCAAGGGCATGACCGGTGGACGCCTGATCGTGCGACCGCCGCCAGAGTCGCCGTTCGCCAGTCAGGATGCATCGATCATTGGCAACACCTGCCTTTATGGCGCCACCGGCGGCGAGTTGTTCGCGGCAGGACGCGCCGGTGAGCGTTTTGGCGTACGCAACTCCGGCGCGCTCGCGGTGATCGAGGGCGCCGGCGACCACTGCTGCGAATACATGACTGGCGGCGTGGTGGCCGTACTTGGCGCGTGCGGGCTCAACTTCGGTGCGGGCATGACGGGCGGCTTCGCCTACGTACTGGATCTCGATCGTAGCTTCGTCGACTGCTACAACCATGAGCTGGTCGACATCGTGCGCATCTCACCGGAGGGCATGGAGCACTATATGCAGCATCTGCGCGGCCTGATCAGCCGCCACGTGGAACTGACAGGCAGCGCCTGGGGAAGTCAATTGCTGAACGATTTCCGTGGATTGCTGCAACGTTTCTGGCTGGTCAAGCCAAAGGCGGCGAGCCTGGCCGCACTGGCGGATGAGCTGCGGAGAGCCGCATGAGCAAGAAGCGCGAGAAAAAATGGGACCGGTTTGCAGTGGCTTTCCCTCACTCTTCACTTCTCATCCCCGGCTTTTCAGCATGACCGATAAACTGTTCCAGTTCCTCAACCTCCCACGACAACCGCCCAAGGCGGTGCCGGTAGCGATCCGCGTGCTTGGCTACGGCGAAATCAGCGGCGACTTCACCGCCCCCGGCGCGGTCGGCCAGGCCGAACGCTGCATCGACTGCGGCAATCCGTACTGTGAAAACGCCTGCCCGGTGCACAACTACATTCCCGACTGGCTGAAGCTGGTGCAGGACGGGCGCCTGTTCGAAGCGGCCACCTTGATGCACGAAACCAATCCGCTGCCGGAAATCTGCGGCAGGGTGTGTCCCCAGGATCGGCTCTGCGAAGGCGCGTGCACGCTGCAGCAGGGCGATTTCGGTGCGGTCACCATCGGCAGCATCGAGCGTTCGATCACCGACGAGGCGTTCCGCCAGGGCTGGCGCCCGGATCTCTCCGGTGTGGTTGAGACCGGCCGACGCGTGGCCGTAGTGGGCGCTGGCCCGGCTGGTCTTTCCTGTGCCGATCGCCTGCGCCGCGCGGGCATCGCGGCCGACGTCTTCGATCGGCAGAGTGAAATCGGCGGCTTGCTGACATTCGGCATCCCTCCGTTCAAGCTCGACAAATCCGTGGTGAGAGTGCGTCGAGAGGTGCTTGAAGGCATGGGTGTCCAGTTCCATCTGGGCATGGAGATCGGCCGCGACATCACGTTCGAGACCCTGCTCGAGGACTACGACGCCGTCTTCATCGGTACCGGTGCTTATACGTTCGTTGACGGTCAGCTACCCGGGCGCGAGCTCGATGGCGTGCACGATGCGCTGCCGTTCCTGATCGCCAATGCCAATCGCCTGATCGACGACCAGCCCTTGTCCGCAGCGCTCGATCTCAACGGCAAGCACGTCGTCGTGCTTGGTGGCGGCGACACCGGCATGGACTGCAATCGCACCGCGATTCGTCTGGGTGCCGCTTCGGTTACCTGCGTGTACAGGCGTGACGAGATCAGCATGCCCGGCTCTCGCCGCGAGGTGGGATACAGCCGAGAGGAGGGCGTGAAATTCCTGTTTCAGAGACAACCGCTGCGGATTCTCGGCGAGAACGGCCGGGCGACCAGTGTCAGCGTCATCCGCACCGAGCTTGTCGACAGCGGCGACGGCCGTCCGCGCCCACACAATGTCGAAGACAGCGAGACCGAGTTACGTGCGGACGTGGTGATTCAGGCGTTCGGATTTCGCGCCAGCCCGCCGGCGTGGTGTGCCGCGCATGGTATCGAGCTGGATACGAGCGGGCGGATTCTGGCGGGCGGCAAGAGCCGTCTGCCGTTCCAGACCGGACACCCGCGCGTGTTCGCCGGTGGCGACAACATGCGCGGTGCCGACCTGGTCGTGCGCGCCGTCTATGACGGCCGTGAGGCGGCCGGGTCGATCGCCACCATGCTGCAGCAGCTTCCCGTTGCCGCAGCCGTCCATGCCTGAAGCCGCAACGGCGATCACACACGGCGTTTCAGGCGGCCTGTGCGGCAAGCGTCAGCGTGTCGAGCGTGAAGCTGCCATCGTCAGCAATGGCGAAATGCCGCCGCACTTCGTCCGAGCCTGCCAATTGCAGGCTGCCGATGGCGTGTATGTGCGCCGCACTGGTGCGCGTGCGCGCCACCCAGTCGTCGACGTGCAGGAGCAGCTTGCGTGGGGTCAGGCTGTCGATGGCGAAACCGGCAGCCGCCAGGGCCGCGGTCCATTTGGCCATGATGTAATTGCGCACGTGCGAGATGTCGTGCAGCAGTTCCAGCGTTTGCAGACAGATATCGAGCAGCGCGTCATTGGGTGCGATCATGTCGATGAAGATGGCGCGGCCGTCCGGCTTGAGTACGCGCCGTGCTTCGCGCAGGCCGACTTCACACTGCCGCCAGTGGTGGGTGGTATGGCGTGCGATCACCATGTCGAAGCTGGCGTCGTCGAACGGCAGCGCCTCGGCCGGCGCCTGTTGCACCGACACATTCGTCAAACCGTGGGCAGTCGCCGTCGCCTGCACCGTGTCCAGAATGCTCGCAGTGAGCTCGCAGGCTACCACCTCGCTCACCAGCGGCGCGGCGTGGTGACTCGGGTGGCCGCCGCCGCAGCTCAGATCAAGCAGCCGCGCGGCAGGCGTCTGTTTCAATGCCACCTCGATCTGATCCAGGTCAGCGCACTGGCGATGCACCGTACTGGACAGGTAATCCTGGACGCGGGGGCTGTACTGTCGTGCCACAAACGGCGTCGTCATTCGAGCGTCTCCGTGGACAAGTTCGGGACGGTCCGCGTTGCCTTCCGCGATATGGGCGAGATGCATTCGATCCATTCCTGACATCATTATTTTAGCGACGGAGCACAACAGATGCGACTGGGTCTTGCGGCTAATCAACTGCACCACAGCCACGAGGACGCGGCGCTGTTTCGATGGTTGCGAGCCTGCCAGTCCGGCATCTTCGAACTGGAACTGGGCTTGCATGCGGTGGGACGTACGTGCGATTCGATTCTGCGCAATGGCTGGCTCACCGACTATCCCGCGCTGCGACGACTGCCCAATGGTCGCGAAGGCGGCTTGATGAAGATGGTGGCCGAGGTGGTGGGCCTGGACGATGGTGATCGCTTACTCGATGGCGCGATCTATCTGATCGATCCGGTGGACCCCTCATCGGTGTTTCCCGAGGCTGCGGCGCTTAAGCGCCAGTGCGTGATTCACGGCAAACCTTTCATCTCGACCGTGGCATCGGCGCGCGACTGGATCGAAATGGAGCGCATCCACGCCGGCTTCGCTCCCGATCCCGGTGCCGATGTTTTCCATCAGCTGGAATCACGCAGGCTTGCCTTGATCGCGCACGATGCAATGAAACCACAGATGCTCGCGTTCGCCGCCGAGCATTTCGATTTGTTGTCGCGGTATGCCCATCGCGTCGCTACCGGCACCACCGGCCAGCGCCTGAATGAACTGGCCTGGAGCCGCGGCTGGCCACAGGACAGTCAGTGGGCCCAGCGTTACCAGAGTGGCCCGATGGGAGGTGACGCGCAGATTGCCGACCTGGTGCTGGAGGGTCGCTGCGATCGCGCGATTTTCTTCGAAGATCCGCACGTCGCGCGCCAGCACGAGGCCGACATCCAGTTGCTGGAGCGTGCCGTGACCACGCGTACTGACGAGGCTGTGTGCATCACCTCGCCGAAGGTAGCTGCGCGGTGGGTGGCCGGGGCGCGACGACGCGCGTCGCTGCGACCGTGCGGGACAGATGTATGTGCCTGATCGCCTTCGCCTGGCAACATCATCCACGCTGGCGCCTGCTGCTTGCCGGCAACCGCGACGAATTCCACGCGCGCCCCAGTGCAGCGTTGTCGCGCTGGGATGATCTGCCGATCGTCGGCGGGCGCGATCTCCAAGCTGGCGGCACCTGGCTCGGGGTGACCGATGGTGGTCGTTGCTGCGTGGTGACCAACGTGCGCGATCCGAGCGATCCACAGCGAGGCGTCTCCCGCGGCATGCTGGCGACCGACTACCTCGCCGGTGAGCACGATGCCACCACGCATGCGCAGCACTTGCTGCCGACGGCGGGGCGCTACCGACCCTTCAACCTGCTGACGTTCGATGCGCAGGCCGCGTTCTATCTGGGCAATCGCCCGACGGCGCGGAGACAGGCCATCGAGCCTGGCGTGCATGGTTTGTCGAATGCGGATTTCAATACCCCGTGGCCGAAAACTCGTGCGCTGATGGAGCGGCTGCAGCAATGGATCGATGACGGCAAGATCGAGGATGGCGGGGTCGATGATGGCGGTGTCGATGAAGGTGAGGACGACTTTGCGCCCTTGTTTGCTGCGCTTGCGGACGAGCAGGTGGCGGTGGATGAGGCGCTGCCCGAGACTGGTATCGGGCTGGAGCGCGAGCGCTGGCTGTCGTCGGCATTTATCCGCGGCGAAGATTACGGTACGCGCGCCAGCACCGTGGTCGCGATCGACCATGAGGGCTGCGGTGTGATTGTCGAACACCGCTTCGGGCCCGGCGGTATCGTTGCTGGCACGTCGACTCTATCTTTCGGTCCTGCGCCGCCTAGCTAAAGGGCTGCGCGCCTACGCACGTGGCCGGTCGGCGCGGCTGCCTCGAGAGCGCAGCGATGATTACGCTCAGTGCTTGTCCATGGAGGGGAGAGGCACATGCGCAGCAGATGGTGCGGGTTGATGGTGCTGATCTCGTCGATCGGATGCGGCATGGTGCAGGCGGCGGACTGCCCCGCGTGGTCGCCAGCGCAGGCCCGTGGCGAGATGCTCACGTTGCATGACCGTCTCGACACCTGGAACCATGCCTACCGCGTCAGCGGCCAGTCCGCGGTGGATGATGCGGTCTACGATCAGTCGCTGCAGCGCCTCATCGACTGGCGGCGATGTTTTCCGGCGCAGGCCCCTCCGATACCGGCGCATCTGGGCGACGCCGGTGGCGACGTACGCTCACCGGTGGCCCAGACCGGGCTGGCCAAATTGCCCGATGCGAGGGCACTGACGGCGTGGATGAAGGCGCGTGGCGATACCGATCTCTGGGTGCAGCCGAAGGCGGATGGTGTGGCGATCACGCTGCTCTATCTAGACGGGCATCTCGTGCAGGCCAGCAGTCGCGGTGACGGCCTGCTCGGTTCGGACTGGACCGTCCAGGCCAAGCGTATCGATGCCATCCCCAAACTGTTGCGCAACGCACCCGCCCGGGCGGTGTTGCAGGGCGAGGTCTACTGGCGGTTGCCCGGTCATGTGCAGCAACGCGATGGGGGTGTCAACGCGCGCTCGATGGTGGCCGGCGCGCTGGCCCGCGACACGCTCGATTCTCTCACGGCGGCAAAAATCGGTCTGTTTGTATGGGACTGGCCGGATGGTCCGGCCGCGATGCCGGCGCGTCTGGCCGGATTGAAGGCGATGGGCTTTGCCGACAGTGTCGACTACACGCGAGCTGTCACAGGCATCGATGCCGTCAAGCGCTGGCGCGAACAATGGTATCGGCACGCCATGCCGTTTGCCGCTGACGGCACCGTGGTGCGGCAAGGCCACCGTCCGGCCGCACCGAGTTGGCAGCCCGCGCCGCCAGACTGGGCGGTGGCGTGGAAATATCCGGCCGCTTCGGCGCTGGCCGAGGTACGGGCCGTGAGCTTTCACATCGGACGCACCGGCCGCATCACCCCGGTGCTCGAGCTTGAGCCGGTGCAACTGGACGATCATCGCGTGGCGCGGGTCAGTGTGGGTTCGCTGGGTCGATGGCAGAAACTCGACATCCGTCCCGGCGATCAGGTGCAGGTCGTGCTTGCGGGGCTGACCATTCCCCGGTTGCAATCGGTGGCGTGGCACACCACGTTGCGCGTACCGGTGACACCACCAAAGGCGCGGGACTACGGTCCGTTGACGTGCTGGCAGCCCACCCGTGCCTGCCATGAGCAGTTTCTCGCGCGGCTTGTCTGGCTGGGTGGTCGTCAGCGGTTGCACTTCGAAGAGCTTGGTCCAGGGACGTGGCAGGCGTTGATCGATGCGGGCCTGCTCGATCACCTGCTGGACTGGATGAGCCTGTCGACCGAACAGCTGGAAAGCGTCCCCGGTATCGGCAAGACGCGCGCACGGAAACTCGGTCGCGCCTTCGCCAGCGCACGTCATCGTTCGTTTGGTCGCTGGTTGAAGGCACTGGGCGCGCCGGGCCACGTCGTCGGTGCCGGCGAGGACTGGCATGCGCTCGCTACCCGCAACGTAAGCGAATGGGAGACCATCGCAGGTCTCAGTGCCGGTCGCGCGCTCAAGTCACGCGCGTTCTTCGAGTGTCCCGAGGTGCGTTCGCAGGCCACCCGGCTGCATGCCCTTGGCGTGACGGGATTTTGACCGGAAAGTGACCAGCGGCCTGCGTCACGTTCAGCTTTTCAGCTCACCATCGACGTAGTACCAGCGACCGTCCTCGCGCACGAACCGGCTGATCTCATGCTGTCGTTGCGCGCGACCGCCGCCCAGGCGATAGCGCGCCACAAATTCGACCCAGGCATGGTCGCTGTCGGTGGATTCGTGATGACGAATATCCAGGCCCAGCCAGATTGGCGGTGGCTGCTGGGCGTTCAGCGCCAACGACGCCGGTCGCGTCGACGGGTGCCAGCTGGCCAGCAGGTAGTCCTCGCGTTTAAGCACGTAGGCGCTGTAGCGCGAGCGCATCAGCTGGGCGGCCGTCGACGCGGCCTGTCCGTCATGCAGCGGACCGCAGCAGGTCGCGTAGTCATCGGGATGGCCGCAGGGGCAGGGCATGGCGTTTTCTGTCGATGTCATCGCGCCTTTGTACGCGATTTGCCCGCCGGGTGCAGCCGCTTCAGGCTGGTTGCCGACGCCAGACGCGACAGCGGTTGTTGGCTGGCATCGCAATGTCATCGAGCAGCTTGAACCCGGCATCGGCCGCCAAGGCATCGACGGCGTTGGTGTCGCGTATCGCCATATGTGCACCGCGAGCCGTCAACCATTGATCGAACACGGCGTTGCTGTCGCTGCTGTAGCGACCGTCGTCGTTGAACGGTCCGTAGATAATCACGGTGGCGTTGCCGGTGGTGATCGCGGGCAGCCGTGCGAACAGCTGCTCCACTTCCGGCCAGGTCATGATGTGCAAGGTATTAGCGCTGAATACGGCATCGAATATCATGTCAGGCCACTTTCCAGCGACATCCAGCTCGATGGGTCGTGGCGTATTCGGCAACGCCGCGTCGTCAATCCAGGCACGAATCCCGGACAGGTTTTCCGCGCGATCGGAAGTTTGCCAGCTCAGATGGGGCAGCGCGGCAGCGAAATGGACGGCGTGTTGTCCGGTGCCACTGCCGATCTCCAGCACGTGACGACAGTTGGCAAAGTGTCCGCGCAACACGTCCAGTATCGGCTCGCGATTTCGCTCGCAGGAGGGCGCGTCAGGCTTTTCCATCAGCCGGTGGCGCGTGTTGTCGGTCAGGCCGGGTGGCCACGAAGCACGCGCGCCGGCAGCATCAGCAGGGCGCCGAGAAAGGCAAACACCGCACCTACGGTGATCCCGACCAGTCGGAAGGGCAGCGCCAGCAGCCAGACAATCGGGTATAGCGCCAGCGCCAGCAGGGCCAGCGGCCAGCACAACACCAGCAGCAACATCCAGAGCAGGAAACCAGCCATGTCTCGACCCTCGCAGGTGGTGGGGATGGCGCGTATTTTAGCGCAACGCGCCGGCCCGGCGTAGATGACTCTTGTCACCCCGGTTCCGGGAGCCTGTCGGGCTTTGGTGGTCGAGGCGAGAATTCGGTTGTGCGAGGAAAAATTTCTGGCGATTTGCGGGTCTATAAGCTGTTCGGCGCGCTCGGCGCGCCACATCGGCAGATCTATTCGGGGCGTCCTGCCTCGGCTTCGTTATGAACGGCGCAGTTTGTCGGGAGCTTTGCGGGGGGCGAGTGGTTCTTGGACCAAGAATTGGCGGAAATTATGGACCGCGTCGGCGGATTCGCAGACCGACCAACCAAAGTCCGACAGACGCCTATGCCATGGGATTGACGCCGATCAGCAACACATGCAGCCAGAACGCAAAAGCGGCCCACACCACGACGCCCATCAATACCGAGATGACGTCGCCTTTGAACGCGCCGGTCGGGTAGCTGGTGCCTGCTGCGCGGTCGCGGCGACGTGACACGATGAACAGCACCACCGCCCATAGCAGGAACGTGCCGAAAAGCACGACGTCGTGCAGCATGCCGGTGGCCAGCAGGTGGCCGAATGCCCACACTATCACCGCCAGCAGTTGTGGATGGTGCAGCTTCGCCTTGAAGTGATTGCGCGGCACCCGCGCGGCAAAGAACAGCACGAATGCGACCAGCGTGAACAACGCATTGAGATGCCGCAACGACGATGGCGGCGCGTACAGCAGCACGGGATGCTGTCGGGCGAGGCCGAAGCCCCAGCAGATCAGCACGAAGCCGATGATCGACACCAGCGCGAACAGGCCCTTCCAGCGCTTCGCACCAAGCCGCGCAAGCTGTCGGCTGCGCCAGTCGTTGGCAAAGATGCGCAGCGAATGGATGCCGAGAAAGACAAGCAGACCGAGGATCAGCAAAAGCATGAGGGGGCCTTGGTTTGGGGGGCGTTCGAGTATAGGCGACGACGAATCTGCTCAGGCTTGGGCTGGTTCAATGCGGACGGCAAGTGCCGATGCGCCGTGTTGCAGCGTAACCGGGGCTGCAGGGCGCGCGGACGGCAGCCATGCATCGCCTGCATGCAGTGGGCCATCGTCGGTGTCGACCACGCCACAGGCGCAATAAATAAGTACGATCGCCGGATCCACTGTTCTGGCTCCCGGTTTCCGCCACGGCAGTACTTCACCGCGTCCCTTCGCGCGCCTGACCATCAGGTTGAAATCACGGGTCGCGCCGTCGACCAGAGTTACTGCCACCGCGGCTTCGCCGACAAAGGCGAACGGCCGCAGCGGTACGCTCAGTACGTGGACGCTGTCGTCGTCCAGCGTCATCGTGAAGCCGCTGCCGTCGAGCAGTACGATCTGCCGGTCGATACCCGGAAAACGGGAGAACGGTACGTCGCAGTCGACTTCGGCAACGCTGACCCGCCATTGGAAATCCTCACTGCCTGCGCCCGCTGGATGGACGGCTATTTCCCGCGTGCGGCCGCGACCGTTCTTCCATGGCTGCGGTAGACGATCATGCAGGCGGATGATCATGTGCTGGGCCGGCGTGCGCGCCGGAATGGCGGCGGGTACTGAGCATAACGCTGCCTGAACCTGGGTCATCATGCAAGCGAGGAGCCGGGCAAGCTCACGGATGGTCCGAAGCTTGCCTCGAAAGGGCGGGGATAGCACTGTCACTGCCATGGTGGTGCATGATGGACAAAGCCGTCCAGGTAGCTTCGCGTTATCGATTTCCTGCGACGGGCAGCATTTCATCCGACACTTTTCCCGGGGATTCATGGGGTTCCCCGCGGGTGGCGGCTGAATCGTGACAACATGCAGGGGCGATTTTCAGGTGGATATCGGGATTGATGAGGAGACTGACCGTCGCGTCTGACGAGAAGCATCAAGTAATGGCGGGTCGGTCCCGTGTAGGAGCCGCTCGGCTTTCAGCTGTTCAGGCATCCAGCCTCGCGTGCGGCGTCGAATGATCAATCGCCGACATACCCCGCTTGCTGATACCACGTACCCGGCATGGATCAGTCGCCTGATCGAAGCCAACACACCGATGGAAGTCGGTGCGTTGATCATCGAGTCTGCCGAGTCACTGCCCGATTGCGAACGCGTAAGCCTGTTCTGGGATGAGGCCGACACGCATTGCTATGGCGCATCGGGTACAGCGACAGAAATCGCCTGGGCGCGGCGCGTGCTCACGGGTGACGGGTTGTGCCTTGCCAACCACGATTGCCGGGTGGCATGGCGGGTCATGCCCGACGAACGTTTCGTGCTGCTGCTGGATTTCAGCCGCGCCCAGTCCGCTGCGCGGATCCGCGGGGTTCTCCAGTCGAGCCTCGTGCAGGCCACACGTCGCCTGCGTCACGCGCTGGATCTGACTGACCTGCACCGTTCGCACGGATTGCTGGAACGGTCGGAAAATCTGCAGCGAGCGCTGTTTGCCATATCCGACCTGGCCGGCGCCGAGCTGGAGATGCCGGAGCTGCTGCGCGGCATCCACACCATCGTTTGCACCTTGATGTACGGCGAAAACTTCTTCATCGTCCGGCACGATCCCGAGCGTGGCACGATGCGGTTTTTGTATTTCGTCGACGCCGAGGACAGCGGTGGTCCCGACATCGGGAAGGACGTATTGCTGGAGGATTTTCGCCATACGCTGACCTGGCATCTGCTGACCGGCGGCAAGCCACTGATGGGACCAACCAGGCAGTTGCGCAAGCAAGTAAGCGGAACCTTGGTCGTGAACGGCCCGGACAGCGATGACTGGCTTGGCGTGCCGATGCTTAGAAACGGCCAGGTGCTGGGGGCGTTGGTGGTGCAAAGCTATCGAAAACGACTGGTGTACTCCGATGAGGACCGCGCGCTGCTGGAGTTCGTCGGCAGCCACATCCTTACCGCGCTGGAACGCAAGCAGAGCAAGGACGAGCTGGAAAGCCGCGTACGGATGCGCACGCAGGAACTGGCCCAGGCCAATCGCGGCCTGAAGCTGGAAATCGAGGAGCGCCAACGTTCCGAGCAACTGCAAGGAGCATTGTTCCAACTGGCCCAGCTAGCCACGGCCGACATCGATGAACATGAGTTCTATCGGCAGGTTCACAACGTGGTGGGTTCGCTGATCAATGCGGAAAACTTCTTCATCGGCCTGGTCGACAAGGTCGCGGACATGATGACATTCGCCTATTTCGTCGATGTCACCGGCGAAGCGTACGAGAACCGGCCGCTGGTGCATGGTCTCAGCGAATACGTGATGGCGCACGGGCCGTTGATCGCTGACAGGGCAGCCGTGTTGGACATGGCTACACGCGGGCTCATTGAGCTGAAGTCCGTCGGAGCACTCTCTGCGTGCTGGCTGGGTGTGCCACTGATGGTCGGCGAGGATGTGATTGGCCTGGTGGCGGTACAGAGCTATGCCGAGGAATCCGCCTACGACACGCCCGATCAGGAGCTGCTTTCCTTCGCCGCGCTGCAGATTGCCAACAGTATCTACCGGCGCAGTTCGGCCGCCTCGTTGTACGAAGCCAATACGCAGCTGGAGCAACGCGTGGAGGAGCGCACGCTTGAGCTGCGCCAACAGATCCGTCAGCGCGAAGAGGTCCAGGAACAGCTTAAGCATCAGGTGATGCACGATCCACTGACCGGGCTACCCAACCGGGGGTTCCTGCGCGACCAACTCGGTCGCGTGCTCGGCCTGCTCAGGCGCGAGCCGGGCAGGCGCTGCGCGCTGCTCTATCTGGACGTTGACCGCTTCAAGGTGATCAACGACAGTCTGGGCCATCTGGTCGGCGACCAATTCCTGCAGGAAGTAGCCCGACGGCTGCTGTTCTGCGTGCGTGACCCGGACCTGGTCGTGCGGCTTTCTGGCGATGAGTTCGCGATCCTGCTGGAAGACACGCCGCTGCCAGATACCGCGGTCACCGTGGCACAACGGATTCTATCAACGCTCGGCATGCCGCTGCTGATGGCCGGCAGGGAGCTGGAACCATCGGCCAGTATCGGTATTGCCATTGGCGACGAAAGCTACACCAGCCCCGATGAACTGCTTCGCGACGCCGACATTGCGCTGTATCGTGCCAAGGAAAATGGCCGCAAGCGCTTCGAACTGTTCGATGAAACGCTGGCAAAAAACGTGGTCGATGTGCTGACCCTGGAGGGCGAATTGCGCCATGCCCTCCTGCATGACGAGTTCGAGCCCTACTTCCAGCCGATCTGCCGTCTCGATGATGGCCAGCTGCTGGGCTACGAGGCGCTGATCCGCTGGAATCATCCGCGGCGCGGCGTGCTCAAGCCGGATGATTTCATCAAGGTCGCCCAGGACTGCGGGATGATCGAGGCGATCGACTGGCGGATGTTCGAGCTCAGCTGCCGTGCACTGGCAGGGCATGGCGATGGCGAGCCGTTCCTTACGCTCAACGTTTCGGCGCTGCATCTGGGTAGCGCAGATTTTGACGCGCGGCTGCTGGAGCTGGTCGGGCGCTGCGGCCTGCCGCCGGCGCGGTTGATCGCTGAAGTGACCGAAGGCTCGCTGATCGAGAACCCGGGAAAGGTGCGGGCCATGCTGGAGCGGCTACGCAGCTTCGGAGTGGGCGCTGCATTGGACGATTTCGGCACGGGTTACTCCTCACTCAGCTACCTGCATTCGTTGCCCCTGCGCATGTTGAAAATCGACCGCGCGTTCGTGTGCGAACTGAACAAGGGCCGCGATACCAGCAGCATCCGGGTGGTGGCGGCGATACTGGCACTGGCACGCGCGCTGGATATCGAGGTGATCGCCGAAGGCATCGAAACCGAAGTGGAACGAGCTGCCTTGCTGGCGATGGGTTGCGAAATGGGCCAGGGCTATCTGCTGGGCCATCCCGAACAGATCCGCGGACGGCTGGAGGGCAGCCAGGAGGTGTGAAACGGTGCGGTCCGGATCAAGCCGTCGCCAGTCATCGCCCGAAGCGTTCGCTGGATGAGTCAGGCGCTCCGCTCGATCACCCGCTGAAATGGTGGCAACGCCTTCAGCATGCCGCTGCCATAGCGCTTGGTGACAATGCGGCGATCCAGCAGCACGATGCGGCCGTGATCACTTTCGTTGCGGATCAGCCGACCGCAATACTGCGTGAGCAGACGGGTGGCTTCGGGGATGCTGACTTCGATGAAGGGATTGCGACCGCGCGATTCCAGCCATTCGGCGTAGGTGGCACCGACGGGGTCGGTCGGTACGGCGAACGGCAACTGCGTGATCACCACCGTCTCGCACAGCTTTCCTGGGAGATCCAGACCTTCGCCGAACGAGGCCAGTCCGAACAGCGTGCTGCCCTTCCCAGCTTCGATGTCGGCGCAGTGTTCGGCAATCAGTTGCGATTTGCCCAGCGAGCCCTGGGCGCGGACCTTGCGCACCTGGGCGATCGGCAACTTCTGCAGCACGCGTTCGAGCTTCACCCGCGAGGTGAACAGCACCAGATTGCCGGCGTTCCAGTCCAGGTTTGCGGCCAGCCACTCACTGATTTCCTCGGCATGGGCCTCGCGTGCATCCGGCAGCGTGCGCATCGAGGGCACTTCGAGTCTCGCCTGATGGGCAAGGTCGAACGGCGAGGGCAAGCTGAGGCATACCGCTTCATCCGGCAAACCGACCGAGTCGGCGAACCCGCGGAAGTTGCCGCCGGCGCTCAAGGTGGCGGAGGTCATTACCACACCGCTGGCATTGCCCCACAGCACGTTGCGCAGCAGGCCGCCGGCGGAGACGGAGGACGCGTGGCAGACCAGCTGCTGGTCGCCGATCAGGGTGATCCAGCGTGCCAGCGGCGGTCCCGTATCCGAATCTTCCGTGGCCCATGCTCGCCAGCAGCTGGCCTGCTTGCCGATGCGCTCCAGCGCCATGCCAAGTTCGCGCGACAGCGCCTCCTGGGTCGGGCCGCCGTCGGTCATCTCGACCACCGCGCGTCTTACCGCGCCGAGCCAGCGCTGGACCTCGTTGGTGGCCATGCTGAGCATCTGTGCCTGCACTACCCAGGGTTCCGGCAATTGGCCAAGCGAGCCGCGGTACATCGGTTCGGCTTCCGACGGATCGGGCGTCCAGCCGAGACGGATGTCCTTTTCCAGCTCTTCCAGCGCGTTGCTCAACTCCTGCAGTTTTTCATCGCCCTGATCGAGACTGAGCTTGCCCAGGCGTTCCTTGTCGGTCAGCGAATAGGCGGCATGCACTTGCCGACCGAGTCGGCTCAGCTGGCGTACGGCCACGCTCATGTAAACCTCGGCGGCGCCGCGGTCGATCGCCTTGGCCGGCAGGTGATGGCCCTCGTCGAAGATATACAGCGTCTCGTCTGGCCGCGGCAGGATCACCCCACCCCAGCCTTCGTCCTCGCCCGGCATGGTCAGATCCGCCAGCACCAGGTCCTGGTTGGCTACGATGATTTCGGCATCGTCCACGGCGCGTCGTGCGGCGAAGAATGGGCACACCATGAACTGGCCGCACTTGCGCCCGGTGCAGCCGCCGGCACTGGTGGTGATCATCGAGCGCAGCAGATCGCTGACCGGCTCCGGCGCGATGTCCATGTCGCCGTTCCACTCGTGATGGTCGAACGCGGTACGCAGCGCGGCCAGCGCCTGCTTGTCGCGTGGTTGCGGCGGCTTGTTCCACAGCACCAGGTCGGCGTCGAATCCGGCCAGGCCCATCTGCTCCGTGTCATGGATGCTGTTAACCGCCATCGCCAGGTTGCGCGGACACAGATAGCGGCCGCGTCCCTTGGCCAGCGCCACCTTCGCCTCGATACCGTTGAGCTGAAGGTAGAGCGGAATATCACGTTGCACCAGCTGTTCCTGCAGCGCCACCGTAGCGGTGGCGATCAGCAGCTTTTTCTTCTGAAAGCGCGCCACTTCCACCCCGGCAATCAGATAGGCCATCGACTTGCCGGTGCCGGTCGGTGCCTCGATCACCGCCACCCCGCCGGTGTAACCGAAGGCCTTGGCCACCTCCGCGATCATCTTCCCCTGCGAGGCGCGTGCACGAAATCCCGGGAGTCCGTCCTTCAGGCGTGCGTAGGCGGCGCGAATGGCGTCTTTGGTGGTATCGGCGAGCATGTAGATGGAAAACCTGTGATGCGGGGGCGCGTGGTGCGAGGGGACGTCAGCGCGGATGTTGGTGTGCCGCCGACAGGACGTCACATTGAGTGGGCGCGGTCACGTGAGGATGTCGGAAGCCAGTTTATCGGTATTGCGTGTATGACCGCATGCAGGCACGCTGGACGACGCCAGGATGTAGGTATGGCGGGGAGGCTGCCCACCGGGAGTCCGCGAGATAGGGCGAGATAGGGTTGGAGAGCTTCATTGATGAGGCAGGCATATGCTGGGCTGACGACCGCTTTGGATGAGACCGTGGTACCGGGCTGGCTGGTCCGGTTGCTTGCTGCCCATACGCCCGTGGAAGTAGGTGAAATCATCGTCGAGCTGGTCCAGTCGGAACTGCCCGGTGTATGTGCCTCGGTGTTTTGGGGCCTGGAAGATGTTTCGCAGCGTTGTAGTGTCCCAGCAAGGATTGAGGGTCCGGTGGATTGGCCGGGACTCGCCGCCGCCATTGCGCACCAAGGATGGCACTGGCAGGCAGGTCAGGATCAGGTGGCAATTCGCCTGAGCGATGCTCCCAGGCCGGCCGTGCTGTTGCTTCAGGCGCGTTCCCGAGATGTTGTGCACCCCCAATGGTTGACTTACATAGAGCCCTGGTTGAAGTTCGTTGTCGAACCGCTGCGGCGCGCTCTGGAATGGTCGGCGCTGAAGAATTCGCATCAGCAGCTGCAACGATCCGATGCCTTGCAGCGGGCCTTGTTCGCAATCTCGGATCTGGCCGGTTCCGATCGCGACATGCCGTCGATGCTCAAGGGCATCCATGCCATCGTCAGTACCTTGATGTATGCGGAAAATTTTTTCATCGTGCTCTGCGACGAGGCCCAGGACACGATACGTTTCCTCTATTTCGTCGACGTGCTTGATCCGGAGCCACCGGGGGACGAGGGCGATCAGCCGCTGACCACGATCGAGCACACGCTGACCTGGTATGTCATCCGCGACGGCAAGGCGCGCATGGGCAGCGCCGAGGAACTGCGGCGACAGGCACCCGGGCCAGTGGTCGTGCTGGGACCGGACAGCTACGACTGGCTGGGGGTACCGATGCGGCGGGATGGTCAGACCGGCGGTGCGCTCGTTGTGCAGAGCTACCAGCAGGGCATCGGCTTTACCGACGAAGATCTCGCCCTGCTGGAGTTCGTCGGCAGCCATATCCTCACCGCGCTGGAGCGCAAGCAGGGCAAGCAGGACCTCGAGGCGCGGGTGCAGTTGCGCACGGTGCAACTGGCAGAGGCCAATCGCGGACTGCAGCTGGAGATCCTCGAGCGACAGCGTGCCGAACATCTGCAGGCGGCGCTGTTCCAGATCGCCGAACTCGCCACCGCCGATATCGATCAGGAAGAGTTTTATCGTCGCGTACACGAAGTGGTCGGCGAGCTGCTCAATGCCGAGAATTTCTTCATCGGCCTGCTATCCGATGACGGCGGGCAACTGACGTTTCCCTACGCGGTAGACGCGGTGGAGCGACCGCCGGTGAGCCGGCCTCTCGGACGGGGGCTGAGCGAGTACGTGCTGCGCAACGGCAGTCCGCTGCGTGCCGACAATGACAACATCGAGAAGCTGGAGGACGATGGCGAGATCGCACCCGGGCGCGTGGGTTCGCCTGCCACCAGCTGGCTCGGCGTTCCGCTGACGGTGGGTGATGAAGTGATCGGGCTGGTCACGGTGCAAAGTTATCGGGCGAGCGTGCTTTATGGCCCGGCCGATCAGGAGCTGCTCAGTTTTGTCGCGTCCCAGATCGCCAACAGCCTCACGCGTCGCCGTTCGGCCGAAGCGCTGCGGCGCGCGTATGAGCAGCTTGAGCATCGGGTGGAAGAGCGCACGCTGGCCTTGCGCAAAGAGATCATCGAACGCGAACGGATGCAGGACCAGCTCAAGCATCAGGTAATGCACGATTCGCTCACCGGGTTGCCGAATCGCGGCTCTCTGCGGGATCGTATTGAGCGCGTTCTGGCCCGGCTGCGGCAGCACCCGCAGGGCCGTTGCGCGCTGCTGTATCTCGACGTCGACCGCTTCAAGATCATCAACGACAGCCTCGGCCATCTGGCCGGTGACGAGGTGCTGAAGGTAGTGGCGATGCGGCTTGCCGGCTGCATGCGACATCCTGATCTGGTAGCGCGCCTGTCCGGCGACGAGTTCGCCATCCTGCTTGAGCAGCTGACGGTGACGAACGATGCCACCGCGGTGGCGCAACGGGTCATGGACGCCCTGGCCGAACCAGTGCTGGTGGCCGGCAAGGACCTGCAGATCACGGTGAGCATCGGGATTGCCATCGGTGACGACCAGTACCAGGCCGCCGACGACTTGCTGCGCGACGCGGATATCGCGCTTTACCGGGCCAAGGCGTTGGGGCGCAAGCGTTTCGCCATGTACGACGAGACGCTGGCAAAGAATGTTGTTGACGTGCTGACGCTGGAGGGTGAGTTGCGCCGGGCCCTGCAGCAGGATCAGTTCGAGCCCTACTTCCAGCCGATCTGCCAGATCGATGACAGCAAGGTGGTGGGCTACGAGGCGCTGATCCGCTGGAACCATCCACAGCGCGGCGTGGTGCTGCCGGACGATTTTTTGAAGATCGCCGAAGACAGCGGACTGATCGAAGCCATCGATTGGCGCATGTTCGAACTCAGCTGCCGACGACTGCTGGAGCACGGCGACGCCGATACCTTCTTGACCTTGAACGTCTCGGCGCTGCACTTGCGTCACGCCGATTTCGACACCCGTTTGATCCAGTTGCTGGAACGCGTCGGCATGCCGCCCTCGCGACTGGTTGCCGAAGTAACCGAAGGCGCGCTGCTGGACGATCCGGATCACGTTCGTGCCACGCTCGATCGCTTGCGACAGGTCGGCGTAGGGGCGGCACTGGACGATTTCGGCACCGGCTACTCGTCACTCAGCTACCTGCATTCGCTGCCACTGCGGATCCTCAAGATCGACCGTTCTTTCGTGCACGAGCTGGACAAGGGCGCCAACACCAGCAGCACGACCGTGGTGGCTGCGATCCTCGCGCTGGCGCGCGCACTCGACATCAAGGTGATCGCCGAAGGTATTGAGACGCCGGTTCAGCATGCTGCGCTGCAGGCGATGGGCTGTGACATGGGTCAGGGCTACATGCTCGGCCGCCCGGCGCCGATCAGTCACTGGCGCGGCGGTCAGTTGCCCGAGTAAAAACCGCGGGAGGGGAAGTGCGTCTAGCCTCGGGCGATCTGTCGCAGCGCCTGTTCAAACGCCTCCGGTGGCTGGCCACCGGAAATCAGATGCTGGCCGTTGATGATCGTAGCCGGTACCGAATGCACGCCGCGACTCATGAACAGTTGCTCTTGCGTCCGCACGTCGTCGGCGTAAGTGTCGGCAGCCAGGATCTCCCGCGCGCGCGCGACATCCAACCCCGCTTCTCCGGCCAGACGAGCAAGTGTTTCGTGCGAGCTGACATCCTCACCGTCGGTGAAGTAAGCGCGCAGCAGGCCATGCTTGAGCTGCATGTCGTGCCCTTCCAGTTCCGCCCAGTACAGCAGGCGGTGCGCGTCGAAGGTGTTGTAGACGCGGCTGCGGCGATCCATGTTGAACGTGAAGCCGAGCTCCGCACCACGTGCACGGATCGCCTCGCGGTTGGCGTCGATCTGTTCGGCCGAGCTGCCGTACTTGCGCGCCAGATGCTCGGTGGAGTCCTCGCCTTCCGGCGGCATCTGCGGGTTGAGCTCAAACGGCTGGAAGTGGATCTCCGCCGTGACTTCGCCATCGAGCGCGGCCAGCGCCTGTTGCAATGAGGCCAGCCCAACCGCACACCACGGGCAGGACACGTCGGACACGAAGTCGATGCGCAGAGGCGCGGCGTGTGGGACCTTGGACATGGGGTTACCTCGCGAATTGATTGAAAGCCGTGCGGTTGCCGACTCATTCAAGATGCGGTCGCGGCTTGCCGCAATCAATCGTTGCCCCGATATCGGTTTCAGCCTCCGGTGATGCTCAGCGCTACCGCTTCGCCGATTTTGATGCCGTCCACGCCTGCGGAAAGGATGCCGCCAGCATAGCCAGCGCCTTCGCCCGCCGGATACAGGCCACGGGTGTTGATGCTTTGCAGGCTGTCGTCGCGCTTGATCCGTACCGGCGACGAGGTGCGGGTTTCGACACCGGTGAGAATGGCGTCGTGCATCGCGTACCCACGAATCTGTCGCTCGAAGGCCGGCAGTGCCTCCCTCAGCGCGGCGATCGCATAGTCGGGCAGGGCGCTCTCGAGGCTGCCCAGCATCACTCCGGGCTGGTACGAGGGTTGCACGTCGCCGAACGACGACGAGGGCCGTCCGGCGAGGAAGTCGCCCACCAGCTGGCCCGGTGCACTGTAGTTCTCGCCACCGAGTACATAGGCGTGGCTCTCCAACGCACGCTGCAACGCGATACCGCCCAGCGGACTGCTGCTGTCGCCGAAGTCGGACGGCTCGATACCAACCACCACCGCCGCATTCGCGTTGCGTTCGTTGCGCGAGTACTGGCTCATGCCGTTGGTGACCACAAGTCCCGGCTCGGAGGTGGCGGCCACCACAGTGCCGCCCGGACACATGCAGAAGCTGTAGACCGAGCGACCGCCGCCGGCGTGACTGCCCTTGCAGTGGTGCACCATCTTGTAGTCGGCAGCGCCGAGAATCGGGTGACCAGCTTGGGGGCCGAAGCGGGCGAGGTCGATCACCGATTGCGGATGCTCGATGCGGAAGCCGATCGAGAAGGGTTTCGGCTCCAGATAGACGCCCCGCGTGTACAGCATTTCGAAGGTGTCGCGCGCGCTGTGGCCCAGCGCCAGCACCACGTGATCGGAACGGATCTCGCTGCCGTCTCCAAGCACTACGCCCCGTATGCGCTGTCCGCCGCCGGGCTCCGCCTCGAGCAGGAGATCGTCGACGCGGCTGCTGAAGCGGATCTCGCCGCCGAGCGACTCGATCGTATGGCGCATGTTCTCCACCATCGTCACCAGGCGGAAGGTGCCGATGTGCGGTTTGCTGACGTAGAGGATTTCCTCGGGTGCGCCGGCGGCGACGAACTCGGTCAGCACCTTGCGCCCATGATGCTGCGGATCACGGATCTGGCTCCACAGCTTGCCGTCGGAGAACGTGCCGGCGCCGCCCTCGCCGAACTGCACGTTCGACTCCGGGTGCAGGGTGCGTTTTCGCCACAGGTCCCAGGTGTCTTTGGTGCGTTCGCGCACGGCCTTGCCGCGGTCAAGAATGATCGGGCGAAATCCCATCTGCGCCAGCAGCAATCCGGCAAACAATCCGCATGGGCCGAAGCCGATCACGATCGGACGTGTGGCGACGTGCGCGGGCGCACGCGCCACAGGGTGATAGCTGGTGTCTGGTGCGGGTTGCACATGGCGGTCGTCGGCGAACCGTTGCAACACTTCGGTTTCCCGCAATGTATCGATGTCCAGCGCGTAGATCAGCGCGATAGCGCCGCGCTTGCGTGCATCGTGGCTGCGTTTGGCGACGCTGTAGCTGACAAGATCGGCAGGCTTTATTTCCAGCCGCTTGAGCAGCGCAGCGGTGAGCGCGGCCTCGCTGTGATCCAGCGGCAGCTTGAGGTCGGTCAATCGCAACATGTGTCAGAGCATCCGGAAGCTGGAACAGATCCGGCCATTTTCGCAGATATGGCGTGGCCTGACTTGTGGGAGCGGCATCTGGGAGCAGCCTCAGCCGCGATGTTGGTGCTCTGAAGCCACTACAAAGAGCATCTTGGCTGAAGCCGTTCTCACAGGGAGTTGCGGAAGCCTCAGACCGAGCCGATAAAATCCGTCTTGCCGATATCGGTGCCTGCTTCGCGCAGGATGTTGTAGGCGGTGGTGCAGTGGAAGAACAGGTTGGGAATGACGAAGTGCAGCAGATACGTCTGGCCGTCGAAGGTCATTTCGCCGCTGCGCATCTTCAGCACCACGGTGTTCTTCTCGCTGCCATCGATCTGTTCCGGTTTGAAGCTGTGGATGTATTCGATGGCGCGATCGATACGCGAATACGCCTGTGCCAGCGTGGTCTCATTGTCCTCGAACGACTGCGGCTCGGCGCCGCCCAGCCGCGCGATGCCGCGCGTGGCCATGTCGCAGCCGATCTGGATCTGCTTGATCAGCGGCAACATGTCGGGGACCAGACGCGTCTGCAGCAACACCTCGTCGGCGACATTCTTCGATTTGGCGTGTTCTTCGCCCTTCTTCAGTACATGGGCGAGATTGCCCAGGGCGCGGACAAAGACGGGGACGGAGGCCTGGTACATGGACAATGTCATGGGTGATCTTCCTGCGGTTGGGGCGAAGGGATGTCGTGGCTGTGATCGGGCGGGTGTGCCGTGGTCAGTGGCGGGATGTCGCCGGGACATACGATGGGGCCGGCGGGGTCAGGCTTCAACGCGACACTCGGCGTCAGCCGTCGGGTGACACGGGCGGCAATCACCAGCCCCGCCAACATCAGAACGGCGGAAAGGATGAAGGCGGCCCCGGGCAAATGGATCGGCGTGCCGGGTGCGATCGACAACGCAAAGACCTGAGCGAACAGGTACGGACCAAAAATGCCCGCGAAGCTGCCCAGGCTGCCGATGGCACCCTGCAGCCGGCCCTGCTCGCTGGGGTCGACCTGCTGCGTCATGATCGACTGGATGGGCGGCATCGCCAGCCCCCACAGCGCCAGCAGCGGAATGCCGAAAAGGAACACGCTGCCGCTGTTGGCAAAGCCCATCAGCAGGAAGGCACCCACGCCAAACATCATCCCGGCAATCAGCACGCGGCGCTCGCCGAAGCGTGGCGCCAGCTTGCCGGTCAGCACGGCCTGCACGAAACCGTCGCAGGCGCCGACCAGCATCAGCACGTATCCGACCGCCTGTGGTCCCCAGCTATAGCGATAGTCCGCATACAACACAAACACGGTCTGCAGCACGTAGTGCGCCAGATAGACCAGAAACAGCACCACGGCCAGGCCGAAGACTTCGCGCTGACGCCGCAACAACTTCAGCGAACCGAACGGATGGGCGCTGTGCAGTTCGACGCGGGCGGTGCGGTTTTCCTTCGCCAGCGATTCGGGCAGGATGAAATAGCCATAGAGAAAGTTGCACAGCGCCAGCCCCGCCGCGACCCAGAACGGCAGCCGCAACGCGATGCCACCGAGGAAGCCGCCCAACCCCGGTCCGATGATGAAGCCCAGCCCAAACGCGCTGCCCAGGATGCCGAACGCGGCGGCGCGCTTTTCCTTCGGCGTGATGTCGGCGATATAGGCGTTGGCGGTACTGAAGCTGGCCGCCGTCATGCCCAGCAGGATCCGCGCTACAAACAGCATCCACAGTGTCGGCGCCAGCGCCAGCACCACGAAGTCGACTGCCAGACCGAGGTTGGAGATCAGGATCACCGGCCGCCGCCCGAAGCGATCCGAAAGCGCTCCCTGAACCGGTGCAAACACGAACTGAACGAGCGCGAACACGGTACTGAAAATGCCGACCCAGAACGCCGCACGGGCAATGCCGCCGCCGGCCAGCTGTTCGATCAGGTGCGGCAGCACCGGAATAATGATGCCGAAGGCAAGCATGTCCAGCAGCACGGTCACATAGATGAAGACCAGGGCGGCGCGGCGGTGCGGTGCGTGGGAAGCGGTCGAGTCCATGGGCGTGGCGCGGCATCGGAACATGCACGATAGCCCAACAATCATGACACCACATGTGCGAATCGACGCCTACGACCGACCTCGTCGGTCGCGCTACCATGCATGATCCACTCGTCAAGGAATCACCATGAGCCGACGTCTGCTTCCCGTTTGTCTGCTGCTGGCACTGGCCGGCTGCTCCTCCAGCCACGAACCGGCGGCGATGGCTCCGGTCTCGAAAGAAGAACTGGCGCCGGCACCAGCCAGCTCCGCGGTATCGAAGCCCCTCGATGAAAGCGCCGCTACGTTGAAGCAGCATCTGGATGACTACGCCACCGTAAAGCTGACGGCCGATCTGTCGAAGTTCGATGCCAGCCAGAAGCAGATGATCGCCTTGCTGGTGGAGGCCGCCGACAGCATGAACGCGCTGTACTGGAAGCAGGCTTGGGGCGACAAGTCCGCGCTGATGCAGAAGATCGACGATCCTGCCACGCGCGAATTCGCCGAGATCAACTTCGGCCCATGGGATCGACTGGACAACGACAAGCCGTTTGTCGCTGGCATCGGTCCTCGCCCGCTGGCAGTGCAGTTTTATCCGGCCAACATGACCAAGGCCGAGTTCGAGCAGTCGCCGCTGAAGGACAAGACCGCGCTCTATACCTTGCTTCAACGCGGTCCAAAAGGTGGGTTGACCAGCGTGCCGTACCACGTGGCCTACAAGCCCGAGCTGGAGAAGACGGCCGGTTTGCTGCGCCGGGCATCGAAGCTGGCCAAGGACAAGGAGTTCGGCAAGTACCTCGACATGCGCGCTGACGCTTTGCTCAGCGACGAATACCAGCCCAGTGATTTCGCCTGGATGGCGATGAAGAACAATCCGGTCGATATCGTGATCGGTCCGATCGAGACCTACGAAGACCAGCTGTTCGGCTACAAGGCCAGCTACGAATCGTATGTGCTGATCAAGGACCAAGCCTGGAGCGCTCGACTGGCGCGCTTCGCCAAATATCTGCCCGAGTTGCAGCGTGGCCTGCCGGTCGCCGACAAGTACAAGGCCGAGAAGCCTGGCTCCGATGCTGATCTCAATGCGTATTTCGCGGTGTATTACGGCGGCGACGCCAACGTCGGTGCCAAGACCATCGCAATCAATCTGCCCAACGACGAACAGGTGCAATTGAAGAAAGGCACGCGGCGGCTGCAGCTGGAAAACGTGATGCAGGCGAAGTTCGACAAGATCATGCTGCCGATCGCGCATGAATTGATCGCCGAGGATCAGCAGCAGAACCTCAGCTTCGATGCGTTCTTCCAGAACACCATGTTCCACGAAGTGGCGCATGGGCTGGGCATCAAGAACGTTCTCGGCAAGAGCGGGCTGGATGGTAAAGGCACCGTGCGCAAGGCGCTGAAGGACCAGGCCTCCAGTTTCGAGGAGGGCAAGGCCGACATCCTCGGCCTGTACATGGTCACCAAGCTGGCCGACAAGGGCGAGCTGGACAAGTCGAAGCTGATGGACAACTACGTCACCTTCCTCGCCGGCATCCTGCGCTCGGTGCGCTTCGGTGCCAGCGACGCGCATGCCAAGGCCAACATGGTGCGCTTCAACTTCTTTATGCAGCAGGGCGCCATCAGCCGTAATGAGAAAACCGGCCGCTACCGCGTCGATTTCGACAAGATGACTGCTGCGATGAATGCCTTGTCGGCCAAGCTTTTGACCATTCAGGGCGACGGCGACTACGCCGCAGCGAAGCAGCTTACCAACCAGATGGGGAACGTGGGGACCACGCTGGCCAGCGATCTGAAGCGACTCGACACCGCGCATATCCCGGTCGACATCCGCTTCGAGCAGGGGCTCGGTGTGCTGGGTTTGGAAGCACCCGCTTCGAAACCGCACTGAGTTTTCTCGCACGCCATCATGCGTTGTAGGAGCGACTTCAGTCGCGATGCTCCTGCTTTGATGCCATTAAAGAAGAGCATCGCGACTGAAGTCGCTCCTACCCAGCCGCGAAAATCCAGTCGGCGATCGCCTGTGGCTGTTCCAGGTGCAGATGATGGCCGCCGTCGATATGGCTGAGGGTGATCTGCGGCACGCAGTCGGCGCGCGCCTGCATCGGTCCGGCGGGCAGATACGACGTAGCGGGCCGTGCCAGCATCAGCTCCGTTGGCGTGGTGATGCCGCTGAGCAACGCATGTACCTGCGACTCGGCCAGTCGTGTCGGGCTCGGTCGGGTCAGCTGCGGATCGCTGCGCCAGCGCCAGCCGCCGTCCGTTTCGATCAGGCCGCGTTCGACGATCGGGCGTGCCAGCTTCGCCGGGAGTCCACTGGCCAGGCTGCGCGCCTGAATCGCCTGCTCGACATCCCGAAACACGCGAAGGCTTTTTTTGCTGCGGCGTGGCGCCATTGCTTCGCGGAAGCGAGCCAGTGTGCGCGAGCCATCGTCGCCCAGCGGACCGAGTCCTTCGATCAGGAACAGTCGCTCGATCTGCTGCGGCATCGCCGCTGTCACCAGCGACGCAATCCCCGCGCCCAGCGAATGGCCAAGCAGGGTGTAGCGCGACAGCTGCAGCGCGTCGACTGCTGCTAACACGTCGCGAACGTAGTCGAGATAGTGATAGCTGGCCCCACTGGGAAGATGATCGGAGTGACCGTGACCGGGCAGGTCGAGCGCAATCACATGGTGTCGTGCAGCCAGCCGCGGTGACAGTAGCGCGAAGCTGCCGGCGTTGTCGAGCCAGCCGTGCAGGGCCAGCAGCGGCGGCAGCGAGTCGTCACCCCAACGTTGGGAACTCAGCGATAAATGCGGCAGCTGTATCCTCGATTCAACCGGCGTTTGCACGAAGCGCCCTTGCCCGCTGCCCGGCCTCGACCCGTTGCTGACGCGCGGCGGCGGCATCGTAGTCGGCGGCGAATTCCGGCCAGCCCTGGGTGTGTCGCAAGACCAACGAGGCGAGGCTGCTCACCTGGCCCTCGCTGTCGTTGAGGGCGGGTATGTAGCGCAGCGTTTCACCGCCGGCGCCGATAAAAAAATCGCGATTCTGCATCGCGATCTCTTCCAGCGTCTCCAGGCAGTCCACGGCAAAACCGGGGCAGGCAACATCAAGTTTGCGCACGCCGTCAGCGGCGAGCTGGCGCACCACGGCGTCGGTATACGGGTGCAGCCAGCGCTCGCGGCCGACCCGTGACTGAAAGCTGATCACCAGCTGCCCTTCGCTCAACTGGAGGCGCTCGCGCAACAGTCGAGCGGTGGCGTGACACTGGCAAAAATACGGATCGCCTTCGTGCAGGTAGCGCTCGGGGATGCCGTGAAAGGACAGCAGCAGTTTTTCACCACGACCGTTGTTCGCCCACCAGCGCTCGATGCTCAGTGCGAGCGCCTCGATGTGCTTCGGATCGTCGTGATAGTCGTTGACGATGCGCAGCTCCGGTGGCCAGCGCAGGGTTTTCAGAGCGTCGGCCACCGCATCGATGACCGAGCCGGTGGAGGTGGCCGAATACTGGGGATACAGCGGCAGCACCAGCAACCGGCGCACACCTTCGCGCTGCAGCTGGGTGATGGTGTCCACTACCGACGGTGTGCCGTAGCGCATGGCCAGTGCCACTCGCACGGGCGCCTGTGGGCGCTGCCGCAACAGTTCCGCCTGCAATCCGGCGGCTACTGCCTCGCTGCCGACACGAAGGGGCGAGCCCTGCGCTGTCCATATCTTGCTGTAGGCGTGCGCCGAACGCTTTGGCCGCAGCCGGAGAATCACCCCGTGAAGAATCAGCCACCACAGCCAGCGCGGGTATTCGATCACCCGCGGGTCGGCGAGAAACTCGGCCAGATACGGACGCACCGCGCTCGCCGTCGGTGCAGCCGGCGTGCCCAGATTGACCAGCAATACGCCTGCCTGAACAGGCTGAATCGATGGCTCATGGGAATAGCCGGCAAGGCCGGTATAGTTGTTGCTGAATGGCATCGTGGTGGTCGTGACTGAATCAGTCACCGAGTCTGCCACAAGCCTGGCGCAACGCGTTGTGCCACCTTTCGATTTCCGAACCCGAGCGGAGCTGTCCATGTTGAAGAACCCACTGCAACGCCTGCTGTTGATCGGCATTTCACTGCTGCTGCCGACCATGGTGGCTCACGCCGAAGATCCGCCGCTGACCCGGGCCCACAACGCGGTGCGCGTGCTGGCCGACATCATGCAGGCGCCGGACAAGGCGATTCCGCAGGATCTGTTGCGCGATGCCAAGGCCATCGCGGTGATCCCGGACCTGCTCAAGGTTGGCTTCGTGTTCGGCGGCCGTCGTGGTGAGGGGCTGATCTCGGTCAAGAGCCCAAACGGCACCTGGTCCAACCCGAGCTTCATCACCATGACAGGCGGCAGCATCGGTTTCCAGGCGGGTGTCTCTTCGACCGACGTGGTGCTGATCTTCCGCACCCAGCGTGGTGTGGATTCGATCGTCAGGGGCAAATTCACCCTGGGTGCCGATGCGTCCGCGGCGGCTGGCCCGGTGGGTCGCACTGCCACGGCGGCTACCGATGAGCAGTTGAGAGCTGAGATCTATTCCTATTCGCGCGCCCGAGGCCTGTTTGCGGGCGTGGCGCTGGATGGCTCCGCACTGCGCATCGATTACGATGCCAATGCCGCTGTCTACGGTGCTGGTGTCACGCCGCGACGTATCTTTGAAGGTGGTGTCAGCAATGTGCCGACGCCCGTCGTCGATTTCCGGGACCGGCTGGAGGAGTACACTTCGCAGTGACGGCACAGGTATTGCCGCACTTGCGCGGCGTTGTTCTCAGCCAGCGGGATCAAGAGGTCGATTATGGGTTTTGACAGTGTGTGGCATTGGCTCATCTTGCTGGTGATCGTGCTGCTGGTGTTTGGCACCAAGAAGATTCGCAATCTCGGACCGGATCTCGGTGCCGCCATTCGCGACTTCAAGAAGGGCCTCAGTGGCGACGACGATGCCAAACAGAAGGAAGAAGAGGAAGCGCGTCGCAAGGAGGGCGAGCAGCTGCGCGCCGATCCGCCGCCGGCGGCCGACAGTGCTAAGCAGAGTCAGCACGACTCCAGCGAAACCCGGTAATCGCGGAGCGGTTGGAGCGCTGCAATGATCGAGATCAGTCTCGGCAAAATGGTACTGCTGGCGCTGATCGCCCTGATCGTGCTCGGACCGGAAAAGCTTCCCGGTGCAGCGCGTACCGCTGGCGCGCTGATGCGTCGGGTGCGCGGCGGCTGGGACAATGTGCGTGCCGAGGTCGAGCGCGAGCTGGAAATCGAACAGATCAAGCGCACCGCGCGTGAGGCGGCGGCACAGGCCGAGGCCGCCCAGACGGCGGTCAAGGACGGTTTGAACAGCGTGCACAAGCCCCTGAGTGAGGTAGTCGACGAAGTCGCCTCGATGCCAAAGGTCGGCGCGGTGATGACCGAACTGAAATCGGCTGACCGCGTGGCGAGCGTCGAAGACGGCAAGCCGTCGGAAGACATCGCGGACAGCCTGCAGGCGGATCTGCCGCTCGGTGAGCCCTCGGCAGCGCCGGCATCGGCAAGGACGCCTCCGCATGACGACGCCTGAATCCGAAGATACCGGCGACAGCCTGCAACAGGGCTTGTTCTCGCATTTACTGGAACTGCGCACGCGCCTGCTCAAGGCGGTAGCCGCCGTGGTGCTGGTGCTGCTGGCGCTGGTTCCATTCGCCAATCGGCTCTATACCGAGCTTGCAGCGCCGCTGGTCGCGCGTTTGCCCCAGGGCGCGCATCTGATCGCCACCGAAGTCACCAGTCCGTTCATTACGCCACTGAAGCTGGCCTTCTACACGGCTCTTTTTGCCTGCATGCCGGTGATCCTGTATCAGCTGTGGGCGTTTGTCAGCCCGGGCCTCTACAAGCATGAAAAGCGGCTGGCCCGGCCATTGCTGGTGGCCGCGATGGCTTTGTTTTATCTCGGTTGCGCGTTTGCGTACTTTCTGGTGCTGCCGGCGGCATTTCGCTTCCTCACGGCGGTAACGCCGGAGGGCGTGGAAATGATGACCGACATCAGCCATTACCTCGATTTCGTAATGCTGATGTTTTTTGCTTTCGGCCTCTGCTTCGAGGTGCCGGTGGCGGTGGTGGTGCTGGCGGCAATCGGTGTGGTCGATCTGGAAAAGCTGCGCAGCGGCCGACGCTTCGCCATCGTCGGTGCCTTCGCGATTTCCGCGGTGATCACGCCGCCGGACATCACCTCGATGCTGATGTTGGGCATACCGATGTGCCTGCTCTACGAGCTCGGGCTGCTGGCCGTGCGCTGGCTGGTCAAGCCCGGTTCGTTGAAGCGAGAAGCGGACGACTGATCAATGGTGATCGGTGGACAGCCGGTCATTCCCGCGCGATCAGTCAGACATGATCAGTCCGGCCTGATCAATAAAGATCAATCGGATCGACATCGAGCGACCAGCGAACCTTTCGTGACGACGGCAGCGCGGCCAGTGCCAGCTGCCAGGAGCGCAGCATGCCGTGCAGGGTGTGGCGCGCGGCCGTTTCCAGCAACAGCTGGCCGCGGTGACGCCCTGCACGCAGCGGCATCGGCGCTGGCATCGGTCCCGAAATTTGCAGTTGGTCGTTGATCGGTACGGCCGCAAGCGCCGCGGCCAGAAACACATCCACCTGTTCACGATGCGGTGCATCGACCCGCAGCAGCACCTGATGACTGTACGGCGGCAGCTGGATCAACTGCCGTTCGACCAGCAGCTCGCGCGCCGCCGCGGCATAACCCTGCGCCAGCAGGCTTCGCAGCAGCGGATGTTCAGGCTGATGCGTCTGCAGCACGACGCGCCCGGGCTTGTGCGAGCGTCCCGCGCGGCCAGCCACCTGCACCACCAGCTGCGCCAATCGCTCGCTGGCGCGGAAGTCGACGCTGTGCAGACCCTCGTCCACGCCGACGATCGCCACCAGGGTGAGATTGGGCAGGTCATGCCCCTTGGCCAGCATCTGGGTACCCACCAGAATGGCGGGTTGATCGTCTTTCAGGCTGGCCAGGATGTCCTCGAAGGCGTCACGACGACGGGTGGTTTCGCGATCCACCCGCAGCACCGGCACCTGCGGAAACTGGACCAGCAGCGCTTCCTCCAGTCTTTCGGTGCCCTGACCCTGAGGCTTGAGATCGGTCGCAGCGCAGGTCGGGCACGCCGCCAGCAGGCGCTGGCGATAATCGCAGTGATGGCATATCAGCTGACGCCGCCCGGCATGCAGGGTCAGCGGACGTTCGCAGCGCGGGCATTCGGCGTGCCAGCCGCAGCTGTGGCACAGCAGCACCGGCGCGTAGCCGCGACGGTTACGGAACACCAATACCTGTTCCCCGCGCGCCACCGTCTCGGCTACGGCCGTCAGCAGCGCCGGTGACAGCCCGTGCTCCAATCGTTGTGCGCGGACGTCGATGATCTGCACCTGCGGCGGCCGCACGGCGCCGGGACGCGCGCGCAGATGCAGCGTGCGATAGCGGCCAGCCTGCGCATTGGCCAGCGACTCCAGCGAGGGCGTGCCCGAACCCAGCAGTACCGGAATGCCCAGCGCACGCGCCCGGACCACGGCCAGGTCGCGGGCGTGATAACGAAAACCATCCTGTTGCTTGTAGGCGCTGTCGTGCTCCTCGTCGACGATGATCACGCCCGCCTGCGGCAGCGGCGTGAAAACCGCCGAGCGCGTGCCCAGGATGACCCGAGCATTGCCGGCGCGCGCGCGCAGCCAGGCACGGGCGCGGTCGCCTTCGGACAGGCCGGAATGCAGTACCTCGATCAGCACGCCGAGGCGCTCGCGCAGGCGTCGCACCGTTTGCGGCGCCAGTCCGATTTCCGGTACCAGCAGCAGCGCCTGCTTGCCCTGGGCCAGCACCGCCTCGATCAGGGCGAGATAGACCTCGGTCTTGCCGCTGCCGGTAACACCATCGAGCAGAAACGGCTGGTAAGTGCCCAGACTGGCACTGACAACGCTTACCGCCTGCTGCTGCTCATCACTGAGTTGCGGCGCGAACGACGCTGGCAGGATGCGGTGCAGCGGAGCGCGTTCACTGCGCTCCAGCAGGCCGGCGCCGGCCAGTCGCCGCGCGGCGTTGCGCCATCCGGGGTGACGTTCATTGAGCTCCTGCGCACTCAGCGCGCCGTCGGCGAGCAGGGCGATGACGGCCTTGCTGCCGCCGCGCCGGCTGCCGGCGTCGTGAGCGGCCTGCCCGGCAGTGGTCAGCGACCAGTATTCGTCACCGATGGGCGGTAGCGGTCGAGCTTCGCGCAGGGCCAGCGGCAAGGCGTTGGCGTAGGCCTCGCCCGGCGCGCCCAGCCAGTAATCGGCGGCCCAGGCCAGGGTTCGCATCAGCTCGGCATCGAGTAATGGCTCTTCATCAAGCA
>JBDTXA010000011.1:0-48131 GCA_040006415.1 Rhodanobacter sp. | reverse complement strand
CACCGGGCAGCGCATCAAGAAGGTCGCCAGCTTCATCGGCACGGTGGAATCGTCGTTGCTGGAACTGGTTCGACTGACCGGCGCACTGGCCGGCAGCGAGAAACCGGACAGCCCGGTCAAGGTCTCCAGCCAGGACGACGCCGACCGCCTGCTCAGCGAATTCGGTTTTTAAGGCTGCCCCGCCGTGAATGCGGAATTCGACAGCGAGCTGCGACAGGATTTCCTGGTCGAGGCGGGCGAACTGCTGCAGCGTCTGGGTGAGCAACTGGTCGGCCTGGAAAGTTCACCTCGCGACAGCGAGCTGTTGAACGCGGTATTCCGCGCTTTCCATACGGTCAAGGGTGGCGCCGGTTTTCTGGCGCTCGAGCCGATGGTGCTGTTGTGCCATCACGCCGAGGACCTGCTGAACGAGGCCCGCGGCGGCAAGGTCCTGCTCGGTCAGGGGCACATGGATGCGTTGCTCGAGGCGCTCGACCTGCTCAATGACATGATGGCGGCGGTCAGCGCGGATACGCCGGCAAGCATGCCGCCGGCCCGCCTGCTGCAATCCCTGCTACCACGTGTCGCTGCCGTCGCGCCACCCGCAGCCGCAGCAAGTCTGCCGTCGACGTCGACGTCGGCGACAAGCGATGCCGCGATCGACGACAGCGAATTCGAGGCGCTGCTGGACAGCATGTACGGCAGCAGTGCGCCGGGCACGGTCGAGGCGTCGCCGGTGACTGTGTCCGTCAGCGCGCCGGTGATCGATGACGATGAGTTCGAGGCGCTGCTGGATGCGCTGCACGGCAACGCTGCCCCGACCTCAGTATTGCCAGCGGCCGCGCCAGCGCCAAGCGCCACGGCGGCGAAGCCCGAGTCTGTACCCGCGCCTGCGCGTCCTGCGGTGGTAGCGGAGACCACGGTGCGAGTGGATACCGCCCGCCTCGATGTGTTGGTCAATTACGCCGGCGAACTGGTGCTGGTGCGCAACCGCCTGCTCAGCCTGGCCGCCCGCGACGGCAACGAGGCGCTGGTCACCGCGGCCGGCGAACTGGATCGCGTGGCCGACGAATTGCAGATGGCCGTGATGGGCATGCGCATGCAGCCGGTGGGACGCCTGTTCCAGCGCTTTCCGCGGATCGTGCGGGACCTCGCCCGTCAGCTCGGCAAGGACGTGGAGTTGGTGCTCCAAGGCGAGGGCACCGATCTCGACCGCAGCCTTGTGGAGGCGCTGGCCGACCCGCTGATCCATCTGGTGCGCAACGCGCTCGACCACGGCGTGGAGATGCCGGACGAACGCGAGTTGGCTGGCAAGCCAGCCAAGGGTCGGGTCTGTCTGTCTGCCAGCCAGCGCGGCGAACGCATCGTGATCTCGGTGAGCGACGATGGTCGCGGCATGGATGCGGAGGTCCTGCGCCGCAAGGCGGTGGAGAAAGGCGTGATCGACGCGGTCCAGGCCGCGCACCTCACCGAGAACGAATGTTACGAACTGATTTTCCGGCCGGGTTTCAGTACCGCCGCGACGGTCTCGGACATCTCCGGTCGCGGTGTCGGCATGGACGTGGTGAAGACGCGCGTGGCGGAACTCGGCGGCACCTTGCGGGTGAGTTCGAAACTCGGCCAGGGCAGCGAACTGGAGCTGACCGTGCCGCTGACCCTGGCGATCCTGCGCGTGCTGATGGTGCGCGTCGACGCGCGGCTTTTCGCGCTGCCGCTGTCCAATGTCGAGGAGGTGTTCGAACTCGTCGAGGGCCAGGATCGCCTGCTCGACGGACGCCTGGTCGCACACCATCGCGGCCGCGCCCTGCCACTGGCCAATCTGGCCGGTTGGGCGGGTACGAATACCTCCGCCGGCCGTCATGTGGTGGTGCTCCACATCGGCCACGTGCGGCTGGGATGCCTGGTGCATCAGGTCATGGGGCGCGAGGACGTCATCGTCAAACCGCTCGGACCGCTATTCGGCGGTGTGCCGGGGATTGCCGGTGCCACCGTCACCGGTGATGGCCGGCTGGCGCTGGTGATGGATCTGGCGAGCGTCGCCGACAGCACCGGACAGCTTCTTCCCTCCCTGCGATTGACTGTATGAGCCGCATGGACCCGGTAAGCGTCATCGGAACGATTCTGGGCGTCCTGGTGATCATCGTCGGGACCGTGCTCAAGGGTTCGACCGTGGGCGCGCTGTGGAATCCGGCGGCGTTCGTGATCGTGTTCTTCGGCACGCTGGCCGCGCTGCTGGTGCAAAACCAGGGCAAGGTGCTGAAGCACGCCTTGTCGATGATGTCGATGATCTACAAGCCGCCCCGGCACCAGCCCGACGACCTGATCAGGCGCATCGTGGGCTGGAGCGAGGTGTCCCGCCGGCAGGGCCTGCTCGGGCTGGAACCGCAGATCGATCTGGAGAGCGACCCGTTCATCGTCAAGGGTCTGCAACTGCTGGTCGACGGCAGCGAGCCGGAGGTGTTGCGCAGCGTGCTGGAAGTCGATCTGGACACCCGTGAGGCGGTTGACCTGGCTGGAGCCAAGGTCTACGAGAACGCCGGCATCTACTCGCCCACCCTGGGCATCATCGGCGCGGTGATGGGATTGATGGCGGTGATGCAGAACCTGGCCGACCCGAGCAAGCTCGGACACGGCATTGCGGCCGCCTTCGTGGCGACCATCTACGGTGTGGCGCTGGCCAACATGTTCATGTTGCCCATGGCGGCACGGCTGAAGGGTCTGATCAGCCGGAAGACGCAGATGCGTGAAATCGTCATCGAGGGGCTGGCCTCGATCGCCCAGGGCGACAATCCGCGGCAGATCGAGTCCCGCCTGCAGGGCTATCTCGAATGAGGAAGAAGCGGCAAGAAGAGCACCTGAATCACGAGGCGTGGGCGATCCCCTATGCGGATCTGATGACCCTGCTGCTGGCATTCTTCGTGGTCATGTACGCCGTGTCGGTGGTCAACAAGGGCAAGTACCGGGTGATGTCCGAGTCGATGACGGACGCGTTCAACGGCCATCCGGCGGCGATCGTGCCCGTGGCTGGCGGCAAAACCGGCGCGATCGCTCCGCCGTCGGTTCCCGCAACGAATGACGCGTCCAGCTCACCGATCCGGCTGCCGATCCCGCTGCGCGGCACACCGGCAGCACCGGCGACCGAACGCGCCGTGGAGGCCGGCCCTGCAAAGCCGAGCACGCTGGCGCGGATCGAGGATCAGATTCAGCAGGCGCTGCAGCCGCTGATCGACCGCAAGCTGGTTATCCTGCGACGTACGCCGGACCGGCTGGAAATCGAGATTCGCACTGACATCCTGTTTTCCAGCGGCGCGGCGCAGCTGTCGGCATCGGCCAGCCGGGTGCTGGTGGGCGTGGCCTCGATCCTGGGGCCGTTTCCCAACGCACTGCGGGTGGAAGGCTTCACCGACAACGTGCCGATCAACACGCCGATCTATCCGTCCAACTGGGAGCTTTCGGCGGCGCGCGCGGCCAGCGTGGCGCGTCTGTTCGCCGGACATGGCGTTGCCCCAGGTCGACTCGGCATTGTCGGGTGGGGCCAGGTGCGGCCGATTGCCGACAATGCCACCAATGATGGGCGCAACCAAAATCGACGGGTGCTGGTCGTGGTCGAAGGTGACCACGCCGCGTCGGAAGGGTCCCGCAGCACGCTCGATCAGCTTGGCCAGACGCCGGTACCGAACCCGGTGGCCGCCGCAGCCGATACCCACGCGCTGCCGACCGTGCAAGTCCACGCCGCCGTGCATTCATCGACTCGAGGAGTCGGCCCGCTGCTGACGCCACCGCTCATCCAGGCGACTGCCGCAGCCGCTTCGTCTGCGGGAGCGTCAGCGCCTGAGTCCACTCCGCTGGCGCCCACCGTGCTAAGTGCGCGGGACACCTCCGCGCGCAGCACTATAGAAAGGCGAAACCCATGATCAGCCACGGTGCAGTCCGTTCAGGCCGAAGCGCAGATGCGAAACGCGCGACTGCAGCCGTGCGGCGAACGGCTGGGGTTCATCGCCGGCGCGTCCCGGAACATGGCGGGGTGACGGCATGAGCGCCGTCGCGAACGCATCGAGCCCCCGTGACGGCGAGCAGCACTGGTTATCGTTTCAGATCGGCCACCAGCTCTATGCCGCGCCCCTGCTCGAGGTCAGCGAAGTCATCCGCGATGGCGAGCTGACGCCGGTGCCCGGTGCAGCCGTCGATCTGCTGGGAATCACGCATCTGCGCGGACGCATTGTTCCCGTGCTGGACGGCCGGCGCCGGCTCGGCCTGTCCGAACAGCCGCCAGCCGATCCGGCCGGCGTGCGCATCGTGATGCTGTCTCACGCTGGCCAGCTGGTCGGTCTGCGGGTGGATGCGGTGGGAGAACTGTTGTGCATCGGCGACGCCGTGATTGCGCCGCCGCCGCCGGGCCGGGCCTGTCGCAGCGACGATCCGGTCAGTGGCGTGCTGAGCTGGCAGGATGGTTTCGTGGCATTGTTCGACGTTCGTCGACTGTGTCGACTGACCACGGAGAGCGATCATGTGGCTTGAGATAGGCGTCGGGCTGGTGCTGCTGCTGACGCTGTTGCAGTTGGCCCTGCTGTTTCCGCTGTGGCGACGCTTGCACCGGCTCGAGAAGAGTGTCCAGGTCCTCGCGGGCAGTGCGAGCCAGTCCTACACCGATGTGCCGACCTCGATGCTGGTGACGGTGATGGGACGGGTGGAACGCCGTCTGACCCAGCTCGAGCAGCCGACGAGGTCAGCGGTTTCCTACGAGCTTGCCCAGCAACTTGCGCGCGAGGGTGCCGATGTCGAACAACTGGTGGCCCGCTGCGGATTATCCCGTGACGAAGCCACACTGGTCCGGCAGTTGCATCCCGTCGAGCACTGATCGGGGCGGCAGCGACAGATATTCGCCCGCCTATTCTTCGGCGGCGTCGTAGATGGTGGCGAGCACGGAAGCCGCCGCAGCGTAAAGCTGCACGGGCACGTCATCGCGCAACCTCAATGCGGCCAACAGCGCGGCGATCTGCGGTTCGTGATGCAAAGGTATGCCCAGCGCGCGGGCGCGCGCCATCAGTGCGTCCAGCGATTCGGCCGGCATCGCCTTGGGCTCGCTCGCGCCACTAGACAGTCGCAGACTGACCTTGCGATAGGTCGGAGGAAGTGGCGTGCTCATGCGGTCGCCTGCAGCAGCACTGCACTATACCGACTGGTCGGCTGCGGCAAGCCCACCTGACAACTGAGCTGATCCAGCAGCAGGCCGCATGCCGCGAGTCGCTGGCGCAGCGGTGTGAACTGGCGCTCCAGCCGCTCTGCGGTTTCCGCCTGTTCGGCCCACAGCCGTACCGAAAGCCGCGGTTCGCGCAGCTGCAGTTCACCCTGCACCGGACCCAGCGAGGGCAGATCGAGCGCAAAGCCCAGCGTCCAGCCCGGGCAGCCATCGGACGCTTCAGTGAGGTATTCCAGATGCAGCTGAAGTACGTCGCGACCTTCCTGGCCCTGCAGCGGAATCTCGATCATCCATGCCGGCGCGGTGGTGGCTTCAAGTTGGGCCACTTCGACCCGGGCCACGGCGGCCTTGATGTCACCATGCAGACGGGTCAACAGCGAGCTCACGTCATCGGTGTCGGCCATCAGCGGCACCAGCATCCGCGGTTGCGTCTGCAGCCCGCGCTGCAGCAGCGGCGGCGGCGTATCGGTGCGGCCCGCCAATGCTGCAGCCGAGGAGGTTGACGATGCGCTCGACGTCCCCTGGTTGAGCACGCCCAGCAGCCGTAGCAGGGCGCCTTTCCAGTCGTCCTCGGCCAAGGCGTTCGGGCTTCCCTGCGGCTGGGCCAGCTGGGCCTCGAAAAACAGGCCGCTGCGAAGGATCGCCTGGCGAAGACCCTCACCGCTGGTGACGTCGGCCGGTGTCCGTATGGCGTGTTCGAACATGGCCAGCGCGGTTCGCAGATCCGGCGAGAGTTGGCGCAGCGACGCGCGTTGTGACAGTGCCGCGAGCGTAGCCAGCAGCGGTGTGTAGCCGTTCTGCTGGGGCAACCGCTCGAGCAGGGCGCGCTGAAAAATCTGTTCGGCAGGAGATGTCGACGAGGAAAGAACCTCCAGCAGCGGCTGGGCACCCGCGCTCAGAACTCTCACCTGGAACTGTGCCGGCAGTGAATTGCTGGTGACCTCGGTTTCCACGGTGAGGGCGCCGACCTGCAGCACCATCTGTCCCTGCGGGCTTATACCCAAGGGTCGCGCCGACAATACGGTGCCGATGCGCCAGCTCTGCGCAGTGGTGCCGGACGCGGCGCCGGCCCAAGTGAGCGCGGCGAGACTGGTGGGCTGGATGATCAAGAAAAAGTCCTGCGAGGATTCGCCTGGCATGGTTTGAACGGATTCCGTCCATAGGGACTAACGGCTGCTGGCGCAAAAACTTGAGGATGCCCTTCGTCAGGTCTGTCAGACCATACAGAAACCCGCCCTTGGTATCCCTAAAGCGATCGCCGAAACGGTCGATAAGCCTCTCGTAAGCGCAAATCGCGCGAGTGGAGTCGTGGCATGGCCGGCAAACGGGCGGCAAGCAGGCAGGAAACAGTTGGCGCGGCCCCAGAGGCAATGTCGACGACGGAGGCCGCACCGGGAACCGGGCCGGTCGAGATCGTGTTGCCGGCAGATTGCCGGATGGCGGCGCAGCCCGCGCTGAAGGATCAGCTGCTGGGCGCATTGGATGCCGCTGCGATCGTGCTCGATGGCGGTCAGGTCGAACGCGCCGATACGGCCATGTTGCAGCTGCTGCTGCTGTTCCGACGGGAGGTGGCGATGTCCGGTGGCAGCCTGAGCTGGCGTGGCGCGAGTCATGCTCTGAGCGATGCCGCGGCCGTGCTCGGCCTGACACAAACATTGGAAATGCCGGCCCCAGCGCCGGTCTGACTCGAGGTGGCAAGATGGCAAAGATACTTGCGGTAGATGATTCGGCCTCCATGCGCGGCATGGTGGCATTCACCCTGCGCGGCGCCGGACACGAGGTGACCGAGGCGGAAAACGGCCAGCTGGCGCTCGATATCGCTCGCGGCAGCGCGTTCGAATTGGTGCTGGCCGACGTCAACATGCCAGTGATGGACGGCATCGCGATGGTGCGGGAGCTGCGTGCGCTGAATGCGTACAAGGGCGTGCCGATCCTTATGCTGACGACCGAGTCGCACACCGAGAAGAAAATGGAAGGCAAGGCGGCCGGTGCCACCGGCTGGCTGGTGAAACCCTTCGATCCAGAGCAGCTGCTGGCTACCGTCAAGCGCGTGCTGGGCTAAGCGTCGATGAGTGCGGTCGACCTGACTCAATTCCACAAGACCTTTTTCGATGAGAGTCTGGAAGGTCTCGATGCCATGGAGGCGGCCCTGCTGCAACTGGACGCGGGTTCCAGCGATGGCGAGCTGGTGCACACGATCTTCCGTGCGGCCCATTCCATCAAGGGTGGCGCCGCGACCTTCGGCTTTGTCGATGTGGCTGCCTTCACCCATGTCGCCGAATCCTTGCTGGAGGAAGTGCGCAGCGAGCGGAAAGCGGTCGATGCGGAACTGATCGAGCTGCTGCTGCGTTCGGTCGATTGCCTGCGCGCCATGCTGGACCGTTCGAGTGCCGGGCAGCCGGTGGGCGATGCCGAAAGCGAAGTCCTGCGCGTCGAACTGGTACGCCTGGTCAGCGGCGAGCAGGGCGAAGGCACTACGGCCGTTGGCCCCCAGGCTGCCGCGGTCAATGGCTGGGAAATCGTCTTCACCGCCTTGCCGCACCTGCTTCGGACCGGCAACGATCCGATCCGGATTTTCCGCGAACTGCAGGCGCTCGGCCAGCTCGATGTGGTCCGTGTGTTCATCGTCGATGGCGCACCGGAGCACCTGTCCGAGATTGACCCGACCTCGTGCTACATGGGCTGGGCGCTGCGTCTGCACGGTAACGTGCCGCGAGCCGACGTCGATGCGGTATTCGATTGGCTCGATGGCGATTGCGAGCTGGTGATCAAGCCCGTGGCCGAGGCGCCTGCGGCGGCCGCTGCCGTCGTGGCAGCATCGGCCGGAGCGTCGGCGACGCCATTGCAACGGCGCTCGGCCGATGCCCGCGCAACGCAGCCCGGTAGCGAATCCGCGCCGAGTGCCAGCGAAGGCGGCTCGATTCGTGTGGGCATCGACAAGGTCGATGCATTGATCAACATGATGGGCGAACTGGTGATCACCCAGTCGATGCTCAGCGACATTGGCGAAAAATTCGAGTTGTCCCAGCTGGGCCGGTTGCGAGAGGGATTGCTGCACCTCGAGCGCACCACGCGCGAGTTGCAGGAAAGCGTGATGCGCATACGCATGATGCCGATCGGCTCAGTGTTCAACCGCTTTCCGCGGCTGGTACACGACCTGGAGCGAAAGCTCGACAAGCGGGTCAGCCTGGAGCTGCATGGCGAGGGAACCGAGCTGGACAAGACGGTTCTGGAAAAAATCGGCGATCCGCTGGTGCACCTGGTGCGTAATGCGATCGACCACGGACTGGAGTCGCCCGCGCAACGCAAGGCCGCTGGCAAATCCGAAACCGGCACTCTCAAACTCAACGCGTATCACGAAGGCGGCAACATCGTGGTGCAGATCAGCGACGACGGCGCCGGCCTCAACCGTGCAGCGATCGTGGCCAAGGCGCAGCAGCGCGGCCTGATCGGTGACGGACAGGAGCTCAGCGATGCCGAGGTGGCCGAACTGATCTTTCAACCCGGCTTCTCCACCGCGGCCCAGGCCACCGATCTGTCCGGGCGCGGTGTCGGCATGGACGTGGTACGACGCAATGTGCGCGACCTGGGCGGCAGCGTCGGCGTGCGCAGCGTGACCGGCATGGGCAGCACATTCACCATTACCCTGCCGTTGACACTGGCGATCATCGACGGATTGGTCACTGCGGTGGGTGAAGAGCGCTACATCGTGCCATTGACGTCGATCGTCGAATCGCTGCGGCTGCGCGCCGACAGGGTGCGCAAGATCGCCGGTGGCGGCGAGGTGTTCCACTTCAGGGACGAGTACCTGCCGATCATCCGGCTGCATCAGGCGTTCGCCTGTGCCGGGGCAATCACCGAGATCGAACGCGGCATCGTGGTGGTGATCGAGCAGGATGCCAGACGCGTGGGTCTGTTTGTGGACGATCTCCTGGGCCAGCAACAGGCTGTCGTCAAGTCACTGGAGGCGCATTACCAGCGCGTGCAGGGCATCTCCGGCGCGACCATCGTCAGTGACGGTTCGGTCGCCTTGATCGTCGATGTGGGCGGTGTCGTACAGCTGGCCCTTCGCAGCAAGGCGGCCTGAATACAGTACGCCCGACATTCAAGTTCCGGTCATCTACGCCGACACAGACAAGGCAGCAGGACGTCTACAGGCGTCCTCCACAGGTAATAGGCCCATGTACCAAGACAACCAGACCGCGACACCTATGTTGCAACAACTCACCTTTACCCTGGCTGGCGAAGAGTACGGCGTGGACATCCTGTCCGTACGCGAAATCCGCAGCTGGTCGCGGGTCACCCGCATTCCACAAACGCCCGACTACGTGCTTGGCGTGTTGAATCTGCGTGGCGCCGTGGTGCCGATCATGGATCTTCGCCTGCGCTTCGGTCTGAAGCGCGAGAGCTACGGCGACGACACGGTGATGATTGTCGTTGCCATTGGCAAACGACTGTTCGGTATCGTGGTGGACGCCGTCTCCGACGTGATCGACATCGACCCCGCAGCGATCAAGCCGGTGCCCGACATGGGCGCGGTGGTAGACATCCGTTACCTGAAAGGACTTGCCACCCATGTCGAACGGATGGTGATGCTGCTGGACGTGGAAAAACTGATGCGTCCGGAAGACGTGGAAACGCTGGAGGCGGCCTTGCCGGCCATCCAGGAAGTTGAAGTTGCGGCCTGACCCGAGAATCGAGATGAAGATGAAGAGTTTCAAAGCGAGCCTTTCCCGCCTGACCACGCTGACCGTCAAGGCGCGCCTTGTCGGTGTGCTCGGCCTGTTGTGCGCCATGTTGCTGGTGGGCGCCTGGATCGGACTCGGCGGAATGGCCAAGGCTAACGAGAGTGCGCGCCAGATTTACCAGAACGAGCTGATCCCGTTGACCAACATCAACGAGGCAGCCCGCGGCTCGCTGAACAATTTCATCGCGTTGAGCGAAGCGGCTTATCACAAGAGTGAAAAGTCGATCGTCACGCAGAAACTTGCCGACGTGGCCCGGACCGATGCAGCCGACGCGAAGATCATCAAGGCACTGGGCCAGTCCACGATGTCGCCGGTCGTGAAGAAGCAATGGGCGGCGTTCCAGAGCGCACGCGAAGACGTTTCGTCATCAATGGTGGACATAAAGGATTCGCTGGGCCAGGCCGACGACGACACCAACGCACTGCTGTATTCCAATGTGTTGCCCAATGTCTCGATCATGAGCTCGGAGATGACCAAGCTGATCGCGCTGCAGGTGGACGAGAGCCGGAATCACTACGAGTCGGCCCTGACCAGCTACCAGCGCATCCGCATCATGACGTTTGCCGCACTGGGCGCCGGCATGCTGCTGGCGATCTTGATGGCGTTCTTCCTGATCCGATCGATCGTAGGCACGCTGAACCGGGCGGTCCGGGTGGCAAATGCGATTGCGGAAGGCCATCTGGGACACGACATCCATACCCGCCGCAAGGACGAACTGGGCCGTTTGCTGGAAGCGTTCCGGATGATGGACGACCGTCTCACCTCGACCGTCGGCGAAGTGCGTCGTGGTTCCGATGCGGTCAGCACCGCGGCACGGCAGATGGCCCACGGCAACGACGACCTCAGCCAGCGCACGCAGGAACAGGCCTCCAGTCTGGAAGAGACCGCATCGTCGATGGAAGAGATGACTTCCACGGTCAAGCAGAATGCAGAAAACGCCAGTCACGCCAATCAGCTGGCGCGCGGTGCCCGTGAACAGGCCGAACGTGGCGGTGAGGTAGCAGGCAGGGCGATCGTGGCCATGAGCGAGATCAATGCCTCCAGCGGCAAGATCGCGGACATCGTGGGGCTGATCCAGGAGATTGCCTTCCAGACCAACCTGCTGGCACTGAACGCCGCGGTGGAAGCGGCCCGCGCCGGCGAGCAGGGACGGGGCTTCGCCGTGGTCGCGACCGAGGTGCGCAGCCTGGCGCAGCGCAGTGCGGGTGCCGCAAAAGAGATCAAGGGGCTGATCAACGACAGCGCGGAAAAGGTGCGCAGCGGTTCGGAGCTGGTCAACCAGTCGGGCAAGGCGCTGGCCGAGATCGTCGACAGCGTGAAGAAGGTCACCGACATCGTGGCCGAGATTGCCGCGGCCAGCCAGGAGCAGTCCGCTGGCATCGACCAGGTCAACAACGCGGTCATGCAAATGGACGAGATGACCCAGCAGAACGCCGCGCTGGTCGAGGAAGCCTCTGCCGCTGCCCGCGCGATGGAAGAGCAGGCCGGAGAGCTCACTCGCCAGGTAGGCTTCTTCCAACTGAGCGACGTCGCCGTGGCTGCCAACAACCGGGTTGAGTCCGGGCATGCAAAGATCGCGGTGGCCGAGGCCGACGCAGTGTTTGCCGCCGTTCGCCATACCACTACGGTGCAGGCAAGGCCGCTGCGCGTGTCCGCTGAAGCTGTCGCTGCACCGGGTGTGTGGAAGGAATTCTGAATTGAACGCGGTGACCGGCAAATTCGATGACCATGTCACCGCCACCGCTTCAAGTGCGACCGGCCCGGTACTGGGCGATGCAGAGTTCCAATACCTGAGGGTGTTTGTGCTCGAGCACTGCGGTATCGCCCTCGGCGAGCAGAAGCGGCAGTTGGTGCAGGGCCGCCTCTTTCGACGCTTGCGCGCGTTGGGCCTGCCCAATTTTCAGGGTTACTGCGAGCTGCTGCGGCGTGATCCGCACAGCGAACTGGGTGAGCTGGCCAGTGCGATCAGCACCAACGTCACGGCGTTCTTCCGTGAAGCGCATCACTACGATCTGCTCACCGATGAGCTGTTGCCGCGCTGGCTGGAGCAGAAGCGTCGTGATGGTGACCGCCTGCGGATCTGGTCGGCCGGTTGCTCGACCGGTGAGGAACCCTACGCACTTGCCATGGTGCTGGCCGAGGCGCTTGAGCGCTGCGAGAGCAAGCTGGATGCGAAGATCCTCGCCACCGACCTCTCGCCGCAGGCGCTCGAAAGCGCGCGCAAGGGCGAGTATTCGATTGAGCGTTTGAGCGGCATCAGCGAGCAGCGCTGCCAACGCTGGATGCTGCGTGGCACGGGTGAATACGAGGGGCTGGCGTGCGTGCATCCCCGATTGCGCGAGCTGGTGACCATCGAGCCGTTGAACTTGCTGCATCCGTGGCCGATGAAAGGACCGTTCGACGCGATTTTTTGCCGCAACGTGGTGATCTATTTCGATCAGCCGACCAAGCAGCGCCTGTTCCGCCGTTACGCCGACCTGCTGCCAACAGGCGGCTATCTGTTTCTCGGCCATTCCGAGTCGCTGCACGGCGTCAATGACCAGTTCGAGCTGATCGGCCGCACGGTCTACCGGAAGCTGGGCCGATGACGCTGCTTGTCGACAGGCGCCCGGCGGCTCCGGACCGGCCGTCGGCGCTGGCGGGATTCGAGCATCTGCGTCGCTACTGGGATCCGACGCAATCGTGCATGACCGTTAAGGTGCTGCCGGGCGAGTTCTATGTGAGCAAGCAGGATGAACTGATTACCACGGTGCTCGGCTCCTGCGTGGCGGCATGCATCCATGATCCTCGCCTGGGTATCGGCGGCATGAACCATTTCATGCTGCCCGAGCCGCGCGGGGAGCGCGACGGCTGGACTTCCACTGTCGGCCGTGCCGCGCGTTACGGGAGCGATGCCATGGAGCAGTTGATCAACACGATCCTGGCCGCCGGCGGTCGACGTGCGGATCTTCAGGTCAAGATCTTCGGTGGTGGCCGCGTACTGGCGCAGCTCACCGATATCGGCCAGCGCAATATCGAATTTGTGCAACGTTACATCGCCACCGAAAATCTGCAGCTTCGCGCCTCGGATCTGGGCGACATTTATCCGCGTCAGGTGCAGTTTTTTCCCAGCAGCGGCCGCGCACGCGTGCGCCTGTTGCGCCGTCACGACGATGTCGCGCTGGTGGCCGATGAGCGGGTGTACCTCAAGCGTTTGGCAAATGACCCGATAAAGGGTGAGGTCGAGCTGTTCTAGGGGTAATTCGCTACACGAAGTTCGACGAGGCCGCTGTCCGATGCGACGTGGTTTGTGTTTCCTGGCAAGTGAGATGGATGGCAATGGAAAGAGTGCGTGTTCTGGTAATCGACGACTCGGCGTTGGTACGCAAGCTGATGACGGCGATGCTTGCCTGCGATCCGGCGATCGAGGTGGTCGGTACCGCCGCCGATCCGCTGATCGCGCGCGAGAAGATCAAACAGCTCAATCCCGACGTGCTCACGCTGGACGTCGAGATGCCGCACATGGATGGCCTGACCTTTCTGGAAAACCTGATGCGGTTGCGCCCGATGCCGGTGGTGATGGTGTCATCGCTGACCGTGCAGGGAGCCGAAGTGACCTTGCGCGCGCTGGAGCTGGGCGCGGTGGATTTCCTGGCCAAGCCGAGCAGCGACCTGGCCAACAGTTTCGGCGATAGTGCGCAGGAGATCTGCGCGAAGGTGAAGCTGGCGGCGAAGGCGCGGCCGCGGGCACGCACCGCCGTGCGCAAGCTGGAGGTGCCTCCACGCCTGTCGGCCGACGCGGTACTGCCGCGCGTGCACACAACGGGGACGCGGGGAGGCAGTCCGATCATCGTGATCGGCGCTTCGACCGGTGGCACCGAGGCGGTGCGCGTAGTGCTGGAATCCATGCCACCGGACGCACCGCCGATCCTGGTGACGCAGCACATTCCGGCCGCCTTCAGCGGTCCGTTTGCCGCGCGCATGGACCGCTGTTCCGCGATGCGCGTCTGCGAAGCCCAGGACGGCCAGCCGATCCAGTCCGGCCATGCCTACATCGCTCCGGGCAGCCATCATCTGCTGGTGATGTGGGATGGCGCCAAGTATGTCTGCCGGTTGCACGATGGACCGGCGGTGAACCGGCACAAGCCCAGTGTGGATGTGCTGTTCCGCTCGATGGCGGCAAGCGCCGGCGCGGGCACGATCGCCGCCCTGCTCACCGGCATGGGCGATGACGGCGCGCGGGGCCTGCTCGAACTGAAGCAGGCTGGCGCCACGACCCTGGTGCAGGACGAGGCCAGCTCGGTGGTCTGGGGCATGCCCGGCGCCGCCTGGAAGCTTGGTGCGGCAGCCGAGATGCTGCCGCTCGATAGCATCGCCGCGCGCCTGCTTGCCCTGGCGTCCCCATCTCACGACGGTGCCTCGCGCGCCTGAACTCCGGATTTCGGCTCATGGTTGTCATATCTCAAATTGCCCGGCTCTTCGTCAAACGTCCGCTGTACGGCTGGCTGGCGAGCACACTGGCGCTGTCGTCGTCGCTGCTCTGGCATCCGGCATGGCTGGCCCCGCTGCTGATCATCGTGCTGACAGCGGTGTGGATCGTCGAAAGCCGGCGTCACGTCACGATGGAACCTCCCGTCGCGATGGTCAGCAATAGCGCGCCCGTGCGCGAGGCACTGGAGGACGTGCGCGGCGCGCTGGTTGACGAGCTCGGACATGCCACGCGCGAACTGCATCAAGGCCTCGATCTGCTGCGCGACGCGGTATCGGAACTAGGCGGCGGTTTCGACGGCCTTTCGCAGAAAACCGGGCTGCAGCAGTCGTTGCTGAAGCAGATCATCGACGCCCAGAAAGGCGGCGTGTCGGTGCAGGACTTCGCCGCCCGCACCGGGGATCTGTTGGAGCATTTCGTGAGCATGATCGTGCAGATGTCGCGCGAGAGCCTGCGTATCGTCTACCGCATCGATGGCATGTCAAAGGAAATGGATGCGGTATTCGGGCTGCTGAAGAACGTCAACACGATCGCCGAGGAGACCAACCTGCTGGCGCTGAATGCCGCCATCGAAGCGGCGCGGGCCGGAGAATCCGGCCGCGGCTTTGCCGTGGTGGCGGGCGAGATCCGCAATCTGGCCAGCAATTCCAACCAGTTCAACGAGCAGATCGGCAGTCACGTCGAACGCGCCCGGACGGCCATGGAACAGTTGCGCGGGCTGGTCGGCAGCATGGCCTCGCAGGATCTGAATGTGGCGCTTTCCGCCAAGGGCGGCATCGACGCCATGATGGCGCACGTCACCGAAAGCGACGCGCGGACCAGTGCCGTGGCGGATCAGGCCGTCGAGATCAACCGGGGCCTCGCCAGCGATGTCTCCACCACGATTCGCTCGCTGCAGTTCGAGGACATTCTGAGCCAGTTGCTGCAACAAACGCGCACCCGGCTGGTCGAGCTGCAGGACGTGGTCGCCGAATGCACGCACGACATCGAGGAACTGGCCTGCGCGCCGGTCGATGCCGACAATCTGGTTCAGCGGGCCCAGATGGTGCGCAGCCGGCTGGCGATTCAACGCGAAAAGGCGCGCTTGCGCTCACGGGGGCCGGCGCTGCAAAGCTCGATGGACGCCGGCGAAATCGAATTGTTCTGAGGACCGCACCATGATCGTCCATCACGATGGAGAGCACGATTGCCTGACCCTTCAACTGGGTCAGCGTTTCGATTTCAGCATTCACCGCGAATTCCACGACGCCTGCCTGGGTAGCGGCGCCCCGGCGCGCAGTTATGTCATCGATTTCGGTGAGGTCTCCAGCATGGACAGCTCGGCCCTCGGCATGCTGCTGCTATTGCGCGAACATGCCGGCGCCGATCTTGCGGAAATTCGCATCGTCAACGCCGGCAGCGAACTGCGCAGCACGCTGCGCGTGGCCGGCTTCGACAAACTGTTTGTGCTGCACTGATTCTTGCGGCGACGCGGAGGGCTTGGTGCTGCCGCGCCCGGTCCGGTGAAATCCATCCCATCCGGGCGCAGTCGGCGCGTACGTTGTGCTCGATGGCGCCGGGTTCGGGATCCTGATGGTATCTGCGCGACTGGAAGAGGCCGCCGTCAGGACGGAACTGCGTTCCCTGTGGGGCGCGCGGAGCACTCTTGCGCTGCCGGCAGCCAGACTGCCGGGTCGATGATTCAGCCTTTCAGCACGAACACGAATAGGGGTCCCCAGGATGGCGACCCCTATTCGAAAGTAGTTTGCTGGCGACGGTCAGCCAGCCCCGTCCGGCGTGTGCCGGTCGGGTTTTTCTGCTTACCAGGCGCGGACGCCGACGATGGCGATGGTGTAGTTCTGCATGCCGGGGATGTAGTGAAACTGACGTCCGAGGTCGAAACCCACCGCCTCGCCAGGTCCGATATTGGTGGTGCCCGCCGGCCAGCCCTTCTTGCTGGCGATCACATTGCCGCTGGCGTCCTTGGCCTGGATCTCGATCTGTGCAGCGGCAGCCTCGGCACAATGGCTAACCAATTGCCCCTTCATACTCATCCTGGCGCCGATGCCGATGGAACCGGCGGCGACCTTGAAGTCCTGGATTGCAAAATCGCCTACCGAGCAAGCTGCGTGTGCCATGGGAGCCGCAAGAAGCAGGGCAGAGGCGAGCAGAATATTTTTCATCTCAGGTTGTCTCTTCAAAAGGGTGGTTAAGCCTGTTAAGCGGCAGAGACCTGGAAAACTTTAGAGTGGTCGTGCAGCCGGGCGAAAGTGGACCGTCGGCGCGTACCCCATGACCGGGCCGCCGTCCGGCCGGCTGCCATTGCCGCCTTACCAGCTGCGCAGATTCACCACGGCGGCGGCATGAGTCTGCATGCTGGGGTCGCAGTGGAACGGACGGCCGAGATCGAATTGAACTGAATTGCGGGCGCGATATGGGTGGTGCCGGGCGGCCAACTTTTCTTGCTGACGATTGCGGTTCTGCCGGCGTCCGTGGTCTTGAATTCGATTTTTTTCAGCGGCAGCATCGGCGAAATGGTTCACCCATCGACCTTTCGTGATGATCTTGATGCGCATCCCGTTGGACCCGGCGCAGACTGCGTTTCTTCGAACAGTGCAGTAATTGTGCCCATCCGTATCGTCTTCGAGCAGGAAGCGGGCCTCCTCCGGCAAGTCCCCGGATATCCGTTAGAAACGGTACATCTGCGCCAAGGATTCGGAGGTCATCGCCCAGGTCGTTATCGTGCACTCTGTTGGCATAGCCCAGAGCCACCAAAGAGGTCACGGCTGCATCGACCACCAAAGGGCCAGCATCGGCACCAATAGGAACAGGAGGAGGCGGCGGCGCAGGCTGGGCGAGCGCATCGTTTTCGTAACCTTAGACATTGGTTTCCTCTCCCAGCAGATACGCCAGCCCACGGATGGTGCGAATGCTGGCGCCGCTGGCCTTGAGCTTCCGGCGAACCCGATAAATGGCGATGTCCAGACCGTTGTCGGTCAGGTCCTGGTCACCGCTGCACAGGGCTTTTACCAGCTGGGCGCGAATGGTTGCTCGATGTGAGCGCGTAGCAAGTGCCTCGATCAGGCCCAACTCCCGCGCGGTCAGTTTGAGCGGCGAGTCGCCGATCCACGCGTAGTGCCCGGGAATATCGAGACGCAGCCGTCCGACGCTCAGATGGGTCGCGCCGTGGCTTACCGATCGACGCAGGAGGCCACGAACTCGTGCCTCGAATTCGGCGATGGCGAACGGCTTGACGGGATAGTCGTCCGCACCAAGATCCAGGATGCGAATGCGATCGTTGAGTGCTTCATGTGCGGTGATCACCAGCACGGGGATCGAGGCATGTCTGCTCCAAAGCCGGCGCAGAACCTCGCTGCCATCCAGTCGCCGAAGCCCCAGGTCGAGAATCCGCAGGTCGTATCCAACATCTCACAACGCCAGGTCACTCGATGCCGTCGCGAACGTGATCGAACGCGTGCAAATGGCTGCGCAACGTAGCGACCGTGGCCGCTGCGATCGATGAGTCGTCTTCGACGAGAAGAATGCGCGCGGACGGGGCGCTCTGTAGGTTGCAGACCTGGATCCCGAAAGAGAGTGTCAGTTTGATTGAGGGGACGCGGTCGAAAATGTGCCAATTCTCCGGCGTCCTCGAGCAGTCATTCATCCGCCGGCTTCTGCCTGATGATGTCCGGTGCATGAAAGCACCACCGAATGGCTTTGAGAACGACGCTCGTACGCGGCGGGGACGCTAGCGCATTCGGATCCATGGTTATGCGCGTGAGAAGACGACTCGAAAGCTAGTTTGCAACCAGTTGACTTAGAAACAACTTATGTTGAGGTCCGTTTCGAACGTCCGTCCGAATCTGGTCTCTTCCTGCAGGATGGGTAACGCTTCTGTCGACCGGTTCCCTCCTTCACCCAATCAGCGGAAGTTGCCTCGATGGGTGTGCCGTAAGCCGGCTGAAAGACGTGCAGGTCATCATGATCATGGGCGTGCATACGTGCTCGGGAGGTCTGTCCGCATGAATCTTCGTAACGTGGTCTTTCTGCTGGCAATGGTCATTTCCCCGTCCGCCTTTTGCTCAGGCGGGCCACTGGGAATCGATCATCGGCTGCACTACGACAACAGCGGCATCTGGGCACGCGGTAACCAGAAGGCGTTGATGTACGGCACCGTGCTGACGGTGGCAGGAGGTGCGCTGGTTTTCGGCGACAACGACAAGTTGGGTGACACCTTCTGGCGATCGGTCGACTCACTGGTCGTCACCGGCATTGCGGCCACGGCCTTGAAGCACACGTTCCGCCGTGAACGACCGTCAGAAACCAGTGACCCCAATCGCTGGTTCAAGAGCTCCAACGCGCAGAGCTTTCCCAGTGGCGAGGTGGCGGCGATCTCGGCAGCGGTGACTCCTTTCATCGTCAACTATGGCAGCGACCACCCGGCCGTCTATGCACTGGCATTGTTACCTGCCTACGATGCGGTGGCGCGGATGAAAGTGCACGGTCATTGGCAAAGCGATGTTCTGGTCGGCGCCGCCATCGGTGTGGGCGTGGGGATCTGGTCCGCCCGAAGAGAATCACCCTTGATTCTGGGTTGGTTGCCGGGCGGATTTCAGGTCGGTTTCATACATCATTTCAAGCCCTGACTGGCCGCAACGACCGAGACCACACCAGTGTCGACCGGCGAATGATTCATCCGGGTGAGCATTGCCGATCGATGGCGGCAAGCAGCTGACCATTGAGCGCGTGTTGTTGTTCCCACCAGCGGGTCAGGTCCTGCTCGCTCACCGCCGGCTGCGAGTCGATGGCCGAGAGGCGACGCTTCCACCAAGAGCGGTATCGGTAGGAGGAGATCTCGCCGGTGATGTCGCTGCCGACGAGACCGCCGCGAAGGCTGTCGATGATGGCGAGGGCCTGATCAAGCGTCATCTCGCCCTGATCCCAATTGGTGCGGGCGATGTCTTCGCCAAAGACGTCTTTGTCGATTGACAGATAAGTCGGTCTTGGGTCGTTCCGTTGGAGCAAGGTGAAAGCACGCACCATGGCAGGGAGGTCATCGAAGCTGTGGAAGGCATCGGCCAACCCGAGTTGCCTGGCCCAGCTCACGTCGATCCCCACGCTCCAGTAGCTCAGCCGGCCTTGGCGCAGTGGGGTCAGATAGTTTTCCCAGGCATGGCCTCGGCCAATGTCACTGGAGCGGATGCCCACCACGTGCACATGGCTCACCTGTGGTAACCGTGCCACGCGTCGGACCCACGAGCCACAGTGCACGCCGAACGGATAGCGCATATTGTCCGGATGGTTGTCCAGCACCACGACCTGGAAGGGTTGACTGGATTTGACGCGTTCGATCAGGGTCCAGCTGAGGTGATGGAAGTCGCCGCTGCCGAGCATTACCGTGCCGTGGTCAGGCGGCAAGGTTTCTTCGAGTACCTTTCGAAATCGTCGCAACGTCCCTAGCGAGCAGCCGAAGCGCAACGATTCCTGCCACGGCTGAAGCGGAATCACCAGCCGCTGCGGCAGCGGACCAACGGAGTGATCGATGTCCAGTACGACGGTCGGCTTCATGCGTTGTCCCTGGCGTCATGCAATTGCATCGGATCGCATTCAAACAGGTGCGAAAACCGACGGAAGGCGAATCGAAGCAGCGGATTGCGCACGTATACCGCATGCCGCGTAGTGGAAAAATGCGCGCCAAGCTGACGTTTGATCTCGGCATCGGTCCATCCAGCCACATAGTGGCTCAGGCCTCTGCGGCGCGCGTATTCCAGGTTCTCCATCCAGCTCACGACGTAAAGACTGTGCTCGCGCGCCTGCGGGTAGGCAAAACCGATGTACTTGTCGATCAGCTTGCCGTCGTGCTCGTAGCAAAGGTTCCAGCCGATCAATTTGCCGGCGTGGCGGTAGGTGAAAACGAGGCCTGCGCTTTCGCTGTCGCGAAAGAGCCCGGCGAAGAACGCTGGGCTGAGCAGGTCGAAGTGAATCTCGCTCTGGGCGTAGACGTTACAGTAAAGCGAGTGGAACTCGGCCAGCACGGTATCGTCGTCAAACATCACTGCACCCGTGCGGACGCAGTCGATGCTCAACGCATCGCGGGAGCGCAACTTGCGCCGAATGTTTTTTCGTCGGCTGTGCGACAGCCGTTCGAGATACGCATCGATCGACTCAAAATCGATCGCGACCCAGGCCAGCGGCATGCCTTCGAGCAACACGCAGCCGCGCGCCTTGCACGCCTGCGCAAATGCTTCGGCGTGGTCGATGGCAGCTTCGTCGAGCAACGGCGAGTTCGGTGCAATGTCCTTGATCACCAGCAAGGCGCAATCGCCGCCGTAGCTATCGACCAGCTCGTCAGCGAGCTGCCTGGCGGGCACCTCGACAGGTAGTGGCGCGAACTCGGTGACGGTGCAGCCGGCAAAACGAGTTCGCCAGCGCAACCATCGTCCCCAGAACCGATAGCCGGGAAGTCGGGTGATGCGCTGGCGCAACGCCGTGTCTGCCGTGGTCAGCAGATCGAATGGCGCTACGAAGCAAGGCATGCTCGAGGCCGTGCACTCCGTACGGAAGCCCAGCGGCGGATGGACGAGAAACTGGCGCAGCAGGATCTCCGGTTCCAGTTGCGCGATATAGGCCATGTGAGGGGTCGGCTGCGTGCGCGGGGCACGTTCACGGTGCATCAGGCCGATGCGCGGATGGCCAGTACGGCATTGAGTCCGCCGAAGGCGAACGAGTTGCTGAGCGCGGTACGGACGGACATGGCGCGAGCGGTGTTCGGCACATAGTCGAGATCGCAGGCGGGGTCGGCCTGGTCCAGGTTGGCGGTCGGCGCAACCATGCTGTCGCGCATCGCGCCCAGCACCGCCACCAGTTCCAGTGCGCCGGAAGCGCCCAGCGCGTGCCCATGCATCGACTTGGTCGACGAGATGGCCAGCCGTGTGGCATGGGTGCCGAATGCGGCGTGGATCGCCGCGGTTTCGGTGGCGTCGTTGGCAACGGTGCCGGTACCGTGGGCGTTGATGTAGTCGACATCTTGCGGAGCAAGCCCGGCATCGATCATCGCCTGCACCATGGCAGCGGCGGCACCGCGCGAATCTGGTGCCACGATATCGCCGGCGTCGGCCGTCATCCCGAAGCCAGCCAGCTCACCCAGTATCGTCGCTCCACGCTGGCGTGCATGGCTCATCGATTCCAGCACGAAAATCCCCGCGCCCTCAGCCAGCACCAGTCCACGACGATTTGCGCTGAACGGCCGGCAGCAGTCATCGGCGAGCACGCGCATGGCCTCCCACGCGCGCAACGCGCCGTAGGTCAAACAGGCCTCGCTGCCGCCGGTGATGGCAACGTCGATCAAGCCGGTACGTATCATCATCGCCGCCTGCGCGATGGAGTGATGGGTCGAGGCACAGGCGCTGGCCACCGCAAAGGAAGGGCCGCGCAGCCCGTGCGCGATGCTGATCTGGCTGGCCGGCGCATTGGTCATCAGACGAATGATCGACAGTGGGTGCACCCGCGTGGCGTTGTCGGCATACAGGCGTCGGCTCTGCTCATCCTGGGTGGTTTCACCGCCTACGCCGGTACCGACCACGACGCCTGTGCGCTGCGCCAGGCTCCCTGTTTTGAAATCCAGGCCGGACTGGGTGATTGCCTCGTTCGCCGCGAACAACGCGAACTGCGAAGTGCGGTCGAGCATCGGCAGCAGGCGCTCGCTGAAATGTGCCGTTGGATCGAAGCTTTCCGGCACCTGTCCAGCGACACGCACACGCAGTTCCGCCGCCCGCTCATGACGCAGGGGTCGAATGCCGGTGCTGCCGGTGCGCAAGGCTTGCCACAGTGTCTCGGCGCCCTCACCGAAAGGACTGATTGCGCCCATGCCGGTGATGGCGATGCTGCGCGAAGGCGATTCGCTCACGTAGCGCCATCCGCGCCAGCCGCCTTGGCTTGCTGCGCCGCCATCACCGCATCGACCAGATGCTGAACGGTGTCCGTATCGAAGTTCGTGCCCTGATCGGGAAACGTGACATCGAAGAATTCCTCGATATCAAAGATCACCTCGATGGCATCCAGCGACGCAACGCCAAGGTCTTTCAACGTGGAATCGGCATGAATCGTTGCCACATCAAGCTTGGTCTGCTTGGCAACGATGGCGATCACGTCATCCCGGACGGCGTCGCTGGAAGGTAGCTCGGTCATGATGGAAACTTCCTCGGCGTGGGTTGGCTTCATGGATGTCACGCCAGGCGCTTGGCCTTGGTGATCAGCTGGTCGAGCAATGCGATGGCAAGATCGATCTCGTCGTGGGTGATGTCCAGAGAGGGCGCGAAGGTGATCACGTTCTTGTACCAGCCGCCCACGTCGAGTACGAGGCCGATCTTCTTGCCATTGTGCTCCAGTTCGCCGGCCAGGCCGATGTCAACCATGTGGTCAAGCAGCGCCTTGTTCGGCGTGAAGCCGTCATCGGTGCAGATCTCGGCGCGCAGGGCCAGGCCCAGGCCGTCGACGTCGCCGATTTCCTGGTGCCGCTTCTGCAGGTCGCGCAGGCCGTCGAGGAAATGCTTGCCCTTGGCCGGAACGGTCGTCTCGTAATCGAGCTCCTTGCCCATGCGGATCACTTCCAGCCCCAGCGCGGTACCCAGCGGGTTGGAATTGAAGGTGGAATGGGTGGAGCCGGGCGGGAAGATGGTCGGATTGATCATTTCCTCCCGCGCCCACAAGCCGGACAGCGGGTTGAGGCCGTTGGTCAGCGCCTTGCCGAAAACGAGTGCGTCCGGAGTGACGTCGAAGTGTTCGATCGCCCACTGTTTGCCCGTGCGCCAGAAACCCATCTGGATTTCGTCGACCACCAACAGGATGCCGTACTGGTCGAGTACTTTCTTCAGATCCTTGAAGAAATTCATCGGCGGGATGACGTAGCCGCCGGTGCCCTGAATCGGCTCGACATAAAACGCGGCGTACTCGCACTGATTCGTCTTGGGGTCCCACACGCCGTTGTATTCGGTTTCGAACAAGCGGGCGAACTGATTCACGCAACTGTCCGAATACTCTTCCGGTGTCATGCCCTTGGGGCGACGGAACGGATATGGGAACGGCAGGAACATGGCGCGCTCGCCGAAGTGGCCGAAGCGGCGGCGGTAGCGATAGCTCGATGTAATCGCGGAGGCGCCCAGGGTGCGGCCGTGGTAACCGCCTTCAAAAGCGAACATCAGACTCTTGCCATTCTTGAAATTGCGCACCAGCTTGAGCGAATCCTCAATCGCCTGCGCGCCGCCCACATTGAAGTGAACTCGCCCATCCAGCCCGAACTTCTGCTTGGCATCGACGGCAATCGTCTTGGCCAGTTCGATACGCGTCTGGTGCAGGTACTGGCTTGCGACCTGCGGCAGCAGATCGATTTGGTTCTTAAGCACGTTGTTGAGACGCTTGTTGCTGTAGCCGAAATTGACCGCCGAATACCACATCTGCAGGTCGAGAAACGGTACGCCGTCAGAGTCGTACATGTAACTGCCTTCGCAGCTGCGGAAAATCTTGGGTGGATCGACGTAGTGAACGGTGTCGCCGAAGGAGCTGTATTTGGCCTCGTCAGCGAGCAGCTGGGCGTCGTCGATCACGACTTGGGTGTTCTTGTCGAAAACGTTCATGGGTAATCCGGGGAGGGGAAAGGTCAGAGGGAGACGGTGTCGGAGGCTGGCGCGTATTCGGCAAGCAAGCTGCCGTCCAGCAATCGGGGCAGGAGTTCCAGCGCGTCGTCGAAGCCAGTGATAGGCAGATAGCTGATGCCGGCAGCACGGCAATGCTCGATCAAGCGATGTTTGGCGAACACAAAGTCCACGCGATCGGCAGCGCAGAAGTCGGAGGCACCGTCCCCGATCAGCAGGGTGCGCCGGTGGCCCTCGTCCCGCGCCCGCTGAACGCAGGCACACTTGCACGTGCCGCTGGCGCAGCCCTCGGTCTGGAACGGCGAGGTGAGCTGCCATCGCTGAGGCGGCGTGGCCGGCGACAGATGGTTGGCAGCCACCGGCAGGTCGCTCAAGCCGTAGCGGGCAAGAATGCTGTTGACTGCATAATCAAGGCCATCGCTGACCACGCGGACGGGGATGCCCAGCTCGCGGGCTTTCGCCACGAAGCCGGGAAAGGCATGGTCGATCCAGAGCTCACCCAGATGCGAGTCCAGTTCCTCGCGGCTCATGTCCAGCAACGCCACTTGACCACTCATGCATTCGCGCGAGCCGATGTGCCCGGCGCGCCAGTCCAGTTCCAGCGCTTCCCAGCCGGGGCGACCGTAACGATCGAGCAGGGAGTCGATGACGTCTTCCACGGCGATCGTGCCGTCGAAGTCGCACAGGATGATCCAGTCGAGAGCGGGCATTTACGACTCACGGGGTACAAGGGTGAGTGGCACTGTAGGGATTGAGTCTTTCCTCGTCCTTTCCGCCGTCAGTCATATAAAGAAGGGGCGAACGATTTAATTTGAACGTCTGAAAATCGATTTCCTAAGGCTTATGAAAGAATCGGACAACGCGCTACCTCTATAGTCCATGCATGCAAAATTCTCATCAAAGAGAAAACCCGCTTACTTCCACGGGTGTGGCCGCGACTCCGCTAAAGGTGCATCGGTCATCCCGGATGGATCAGCTCGGGCGCAGAATGGTTTCAGGGTTGTTCCGGCGAATGTTCCTTCGGCTGGGAGCGCGACTGTGCGAGCCTGGCATGCTCCCTGCCGAGGGTATTCACCGTGTACTGATATCCCGGCCCAATCATCGCTTGGGCAATACGGTTCTGATAAGTGCGCTCATAGTTGAAGTCGAGACGCTTTATCCCGGTGCCGAGATCGATCTCGTCGGAAGCGATGCTACCGATGCTATTTATGCGCCGCTATTCGTTGTTCACAAAGTTTTTGCGTTGCCTCGAAAGATCGCTCGGCATCTGTGGTACACCGCCGGTATTGTTCGCGAGATCCGATCGTGCCGTTACGATTTGGCGATCGATGCCTGCAACGGCTCCCAGTCAGGCAAGATTCTGCTTTCGCTCGCGCATGCGCGGTTCAAGCTTGGATTCCCCGACCGGGGTACGGAGCGCGAGTCAGCCTGGCAGGTTTTTTCCTGGCCGGACCATCTCGCTCATCGTGCCGTCTTTCTGTTGCGCAAGGCATACGCCGGTGGAACCGGTGAGGCGTATCCACCCCTTCGTATTGTGCTCTCGCCGCCAGAGATCGCGGAGGCCAGACAAATGCTCTCCCGTGTTTGTGCTACCAGCAGCCAGAAGAGTGGCGGTTCCGTCCTGGGTATTTTTGCGAACGCGACAGGGGCCAAGTGCTACGGAGAAGGGTGGTGGGATGACTTTCTCGACGCGTTTCAGGGCTTGCATCCCGAGGTGCGGATAGTCGAGCTGGTCGCGGCTCATGGCCAATCAAGTCTCGGCGATCGTTTTGTTCCGTTCTATACACGAAATTTGCGTCATCTCGCAGCGATGGTTGCCGCAATGGATGGCTTTATCAGCGCCGACTGTGGCGTGATGCATCTTGCGGCAGCCAGCGGCACCCCAACGCTTGGACTGTTTTCGATCACCGACCCTGCCAAATACGCTCCGTACGGCGGCGCCAACAAGGCGATTGATACCCGTACCGTGGCTGCCTCCGACGCCGCCAGAGAGGCTGCGCGCTGGTTTGCCGGTCTGCCGTACACAGGCGGCGAGACGAATGTTCAAGACTCGCGAAAAAGCACGTCCGGTAGTCACGATGCACTTCTGCCAGTCAAGTCATCTACACGATGAGCACTAAGGACCAAAAAGTTAGGTCTTTAATATTATCCGCTTGTGGCCCTTCCACTACTCGGATCTGCGACCCTACGGCCTGAGGCGCCGACAAAGGCAATGCGAACCGAAGGACATCCACACAGTATTTTCAGGTTCACAGCGCAGGTTGGCTCGATAGCAAATGCGCCAACACCTGGTTTAGGGTGAATCGCGATCGACCCAAGCGCATCACGACCTGCCCGCCAGAAAACGCAACTAGGCGAACACGCCAATCACAGCAAGTGCACCGACCGTGCACTCTGCGTCAGTCAGCATGCACCATTACTGACAAGTGCAGGTTTTGCCATGGCGCTGATCGAGATCCCATACGACTCTGAAGGTACGGATGGTTGGAAAATTCCGATACCCGGCGATGGATGCCGCCAGTTTTGCTCGCGTGACGCGGCTATGGCGTTTGCTCTCAAACTGGCCAAGGAGGAGCTGTTGACTACGGCCCAGCCCAGCTATTTGTGCGTCGAAGGCGGGGACGGCAAGTGGAGATTGTTTACGCCCGATCTTTTGCCGGTGAGGTGAAGGCATGTACCGAAGCGGCACCGGAGCTCTTTTCAGACAGTCTAAGTGAGCTAACGGGAGTGTTTTTGGGTAAGCGCTGCGTAGTGACTTGAAGGGTATTTGGTGGTCTTGCGCGCACGGTCCCGCGTCGCATCGGCGACCAGCCTTGGGGAAGAGTCGCGGCCGCGAACCGCACTTCGTTAAGCGTTTCATGCCAACCGGCAAAAAGTAGAACGGCGATCCGTCGAGACAACGCTGCCCGCTGACGTTGTGCAATGATTTTTCTGAACGCTTCGAGACGGAAGTGCTGCACCTCCGCGCAGCGTCAATACCGCGAGCGATGCGCCAAAACGGTGTGCGCACCGTCCGGGCAACGCGAGGCGGGTATCACCCGAGGCCATCGCCTGCAGCAGGATCTGCCCGACAAGCCAGTGCCTGCCAGGATATGCACCGGCAGAAGCTGCCGGGTGTCTCGGGATACGTTAACCACAATGAAGCCAAAGGGCGACGGATGTGGGAGCGTCGGGAGAGATCAAAGCGTAGGCGCTGAGCCGAGCGGAGCTGTAGCCGGCTTCCACAACCCCGTGGCATCAGTGCCGATGCAGTGAGCAATAGCCGGGCGGCAGAGTCAAGGACTCGAAAAAATTGGATTGACCCTAGAAGAAAAGCAGCCGACGGCTGCTTTTCTTCTCAGAAAATATTGAGCAGACAGCCGTCAGTCGCGGTTTGCCGTCAAACGTCCCAGCAAAAACGACAGGCCCGCTGTGATGACCACGGCACTCAACGGGCGATCGGCTGCCCATTCACGGACACGTTCAACAACGTCACCCGTCTTGGCTTGAACATCACCGGCCGCAGCGCGCGCCTTGCCTTTCACCTGCTGATCGGCGTCACCGGTCAACGCCCCTGCGGCGTCCTGGATGCGGCCTGCCACCTTGTTGGCAGTGCCCTCAACTTGATTTTCGTTCATTTGGATAGCCTTTTGCTGTGGTTGGAAATAATTCGGACAAACTTTCTGTAGAGCACATAAGCGGGATTTTTCGTAGCCGATCGCGGCGGTGAACGCTGGTCAAACGGTTTCAAGATTTTCCACCACCCGTTGCCGCATCGGTCCCAATTCCCCCGGCGGGACCGCTGCCGGAGACAACGGAAGCGTCGGGTTGGTTCGGCCCAAGGTGATGTTTTTTGAACCACGCACGTAACGATTCGCGTAGGTCCATATTTCACCGGTGCTGGTGATCATGACCACCCAATACAAATCAGATTCGGGGCCGTAATCCAACATCAGATGCGCGAAGCCTTCACCTTTCGGCGTGTTCATCGGAATGGGAGGATTGAGCTGGATCATGTTCTTCTCCGGGAGGAGATTGAAAATTGTTCCCGGTTCCGTGAACGTACCGAGAAGCAATTGCATCGGTTCGATTGACACATGCGGCATACGCGTGACGCCGCATTTCTCCAGGCAAATGCATCCCCGCGACTGGGGCCGGATCGCGCGCAACCGCGGCGTCAGCAATGACGTGTATTTGCTCGGCAGTCCCCGTGATCCGGCGCCGCCGTCGCTGTGGGCAGCGCCGGTGATCTTGTCCGCGTCGATGCCGGTCGGCGAAACGCTGGTGATGGACACCGCGCAGACGTCGTTGCTTGATCGCCAAGAGATCACGCCGGCCGCCAGTCGCGAGGAGGGAAACAACTTCACCAGCAACCAGCTCACTTTGCTGGCAGAGCTGCGAGCTGATCTCGCTGTCTACAGTCCGAGTGCTGTGGTGTCGCTGCCGTTGGTTCACGGGTAACGAATCGCTGCAATGGCGGGAATCGGCGCAGCAAGCGAAAGCGAATAACCGACCCGCCTGGACAAGCCGCCCAGAGTCCAGTTCAAAGAATATCGACGGCAGTTGCAGCGTGATCGGCCCTTGGGCCAGTCCGTCACGTGATGCCACGACAGACAGGAAACGCCGTATGCGGAACCGCACGTACGGTGTTGTGGGAGGGACCGGAGTATTCCGGCTCCCTTCCCGATCCTGCTCGACAGCCATACATGAGACTTACACAAGAAAAAGCCCGCTGTGCGAGAGCGGGCTAAGTCTTTGATTTCATGGTGGCCGGGGACGGAATCGAACCGCCGACACGGGGATTTTCAATCCCCTGCTCTACCAACTGAGCTACCCGGCCAGAATCTGGCATTTCCTTGTAACCGCGAGAGTTCTCTGCGTCACGTGTAGCCGCGCATTAGACCGAATGCGCGGCGTTTCGTCAAGGCTCGCTGTCCGGATTGGTGAAGCCGGAGGCCTTGGCAAAGTCGCCGCCGAACAGGAATTTCTCCATTTCGTCGCCGAGAAACTTGCGCGATTTGGGATCGAGGGGATTGAGCCGGTACTCGTTGATCAGCGTCGTCTGGTGAGCCAGCCACTGTTGCCATGCGGGCTTGGAAATCTCCGTGTAGATACGCTGACCGAGCGGACCGGGCCAGGGGGCGAAGTCGAGACCTTCAGCATCTATACCGAGTTTGCTGCAGTGGATGGTGCGGGTCATGGGAGGTCCTTGGGGCTTGGATTGTTGGAAGCGTTCGATGGGCGATGAGGTTGGCGGCGAAGAGCGTCGCGCGCAAGCGCGCTCCTAAATGGGATTGGCGAGGTTGAGCAGCAGAGTACGAACCGGAGCTGGCAGGCCGAGCGCGGCGAGTTCGTCGGCGCTGCACCAGCGCAGGTGAGGATTATCGGCGATGGCTTGCTGGGCGGTGGCGCGATCGAACAGTAGCGGTTCGATGTCGAGTCGATAGTGACTGAAGACGTGCCGGAACGGCATCAGCGCCTCGGCGTCGTCGATCTGCGCGTGCTGCTGCGCGACACGCCACGCCTCATCGGTATCAGCGACCTCCGGCAGGCTCCACAGGCCCGACCAGACGCCTTGCGGGCCTCGCCTTTCCAACAGTATGCGGCGGTGCTGGTCGCGCAGAATCAGCATTACGGTGGTGCGGGTGGGAATGGACTTGGTAGGTTTGCGGGTGGGCAGTTCGGCGGTGAGATCGTCGCGCAGGGCGATGCATTCGCCAGTCAGCGGACAGGCACCGCAGTCGGGGCGCGAGCGGACACAGACGGTGGCGCCAAGATCCATGATTGCTTGGGTGTAGTCGGCGATCCGGCTGCGGGGCGTGTGGTTGTCGGCGTATTGCCACAGCTGTTTCTCTACCGCGCTCTGGCCGGGGTGGCCGTGGATGCCGTGATAGCGCGAAAGTACGCGCTTGACGTTGCCGTCGAGAATGGCGAAGCGCAGGCCGTGGGCCTGGGCCAGGATCGCGCCGGCGGTGGAGCGGCCGATGCCGGGCAGGGCGACGAGCGCGTCGATGTCGCGTGGCAGTTGGCCGTCATGCTTTTCCACGCAGATCTTCGCTGCGCGATGCAGAAAGCGCGCGCGACGGTAGTAGCCCAGGCCGGACCACAGCGCCAGCACGGTGTCTTCATCGGCTTCGGCGAGGTCGTGCAGTGTGGGCAGGGCGCGGATGAAGCGATCGAAGTAGCCGATCACGGTACTGACCTGGGTCTGCTGCAGCATCACTTCGGAAACCCAAACCCGATAGGCATTGCGCGGATGTTGCCACGGCAGATCCTTGCGGCCGTGCTGGTCGTACCAGCGCAGCAGGTGGCTGGCGAAGTTGCCGTTCATGGCTTGGCGCTGACGGTGGGCTTCGCTGGTGGCGCAGCCGTGGAGGGCTGCGCGGGGATGCTGTCGCCGACCCGCACGGTCAGGCCCTCGATACTGACGCCGCCGGCCGTGATGCTGGCGACTTCCGCGTGGCCGTTGCCTGGAGGTACGGTCAGTTGAGGTGTCTGCGAATCGTTGAGTTGACTCCACCAACTAGCCAGTGCAAGCGGCGGCAGGCGCAGGTCGGCGTGGTTGTCGGGACCGTCCAGTTTGAGCGCGAGTAGCAACGGGTTGTCTTGATCGGCGGGTGTCAGTGTCAGCACGACGTCGTATTGCCCGGTGTTTGCTTCATCCAGGGTGCCGGCGAGACTGGCCGCGGCGTCGGCTGCACCATGCCAGTGCGCACTGCCGTTAAGCGCCAGCGTCATGGTGCCGCCCTGGGACAAGTGCAGTGAGACGTTTTCCAGTTGCAGGGTATTGCCCTGGATCCGCGGCGTGGCGGAAAAGCGCAGTTGCAGCGGCGTGCCGGTGGAGGTTGTCGCAGACAGGCTGACCGGGAATGGCTGGCCTGAGAGCAAGCTTCCCGCTTCGAGTGAGACGTTGTCGAGAAGCACCTGGTTGCCGCGGACGACGCTGCCACGGGTGATGCTGACGCCGGCGTCGATGCGCGGGATATTTGGCGGCGCGCCTTCCGGTTGCGCAGGCAAGCTGGCGATCCAGCCCTGCAAGGCATCCAGATCGACCCGCGGCGAGTCGATCTGCATTTGGGTGATCACAGTCGGACCGCCCAGCAGCGTATGCCAAGGCAGGGCGAGCTGACCGCGCGCCGCGAGCAGGATCGGCACATTGGCGCCTTCAGCATTGAGCGTGATGCCCTTGAGGTCGAGTGCCGGACGCGGAAACAGCGTTGGGCTCGCCGGGCTGGCGAGATGCAGATCAAGACCGGCCGCGCGTGCCTGGGTTTGCAGCATGGCGGTGAAGCGTTCCGGCTGCAGAAGCAAGTAGACGGCGATCATCGCCGCAAGCACGAGGGCCAGTGCTAGACCGCCAAGCGACAGCAGGATTAGTCGCAGTCGGCGTGACATCGGCTCAACCCCGCCAGCGCTCAGTCATGAGCGGACCCATTGCTACCCAGATTGGCGGGCAGCAGCCCGTCGACGAAGGCCTGGGCCTCGAACACGCGTAGGTCAGTGGCGGTTTCGCCAAGGCCTACATAACGGATCGGCAGGCCAAATTCCCGCGCCAGTGCGAACACCACCCCGCCCTTGGCGGTGCCATCAAGCTTGGTCACCACCAGGCCGGTGACGCCGACGATCTGGCGGAACTGGCGCACCTGGCTGATAGCGTTCTGACCGGTGGTGCCGTCGATCACCATCAGCACCTCGTGCGGGGCATCGGCGTCGATCTTTTTCAGCACGCGAGCGATTTTGCCCAGTTCGTCCATCAGCCCGCCCTGGGTGTGAAGTCGGCCGGCGGTGTCGGCGATCAGTACGGTGCTGCCGCGCGAACGGGCCGATTGCAGCGCGTCGAAGATGACGCTGGCTGCATCAGCGTCCTGACCCTGCGAAATTACCGGCACCTGGTTGCGCTCGCCCCAGGCCTTGAGCTGCTCCACCGCGGCGGCGCGGAAGGTGTCACCGGCTGCCAGCATCACCGCTTGATCTTCATCACGCCAACGGCGGGCAAGCTTGCCGATAGTCGTGGTCTTGCCAGCGCCGTTGACACCGACAACCAGCACCACGAACGGCTGCTTGCCGCTTACGACCAGCGGTTGCTCCACCGGTTGCAGCACGGCAACCAGCGACTGGCGCAGCGCATCCAGCAGTGCTGGTGCGTCGGCAAACTCGCGCTTGTGCATGCGCCGACGCAGGTCCTCGACCAGCGAGGTACTGGCTTCGACGCCGACGTCAGCGGTGATCAGCGTGGTCTCCAGGTCGTCCAGCAAGTCGTCATCCAGCTTGGGGTGGCGAACAAAAAGCGTGGAAAGACCCCGCGAAAACGCGTTGCCGGAGAGTCGATCGCGCCAGCTGCGTTTGGCCGGCTCGGCTGGCGTCGTCTCGGGGGCAGAGATCGCGTCCGGTGCCGCTGGAGCGTCGTCGGCCTGCATTTCATCGGCAACGGGTACTTCGCTCAGCGATTCCTGCAGCAGCGGATCACCGCTCTCGGGCAGGACCGAATCGGCGGCCGGCTTTTCGGCAGGCTGCTCCGGTCCCTTTTCGGCCGGTTTCTTCTTCCAGAACTTGAGCATTTTGGCTTGGATTCAAAGACAATGGGCGGCATGCTAACACTCCAACCTGTACTGGCCGCTGAGGGCGCGGCGGCATGAGCTTCGCTCGCCGTGCCCCACCGGGGCGCATCCGTGTCGTCGGGGGCAGCCTGCGCAATTCGCGGATCGAGGTCCCCAATCTTCCAGGTTTGCGACCAACCCCGGAGCGGGTTCGCGAGACGCTGTTCAACTGGCTGGCGCCGGTGATCGATGGCGCGCGTTGCATGGACCTATGTGCCGGGACCGGCGCTTTGGGTATCGAGGCGTTGTCGCGTGGCGCTTCCGCCGTGCAATTCATCGAGAACGAGGGCCGGGCAGTACAGGCACTGCGCCACAACCTGAGCCGGCTGAAAGTCGAAGGCGAGGTCACCATGCTCGATGCCGCCTCGTTCCTGGGTAGTTCGGGGCGCCCGCAGGATCTGGTATTCCTCGACCCGCCATTCGCGCTTGATCTGTGGTCAACGCTCGCTGGGCAGCTTGAACGGGGCGACTGGTTGGCGGCTCGGGCACTGATCTATGTGGAATCACCGCGCGCCCTGGTGCCCGTATTGCCTGCGAATTGGCAGCTGCACCGCGAGGGTTATGCCGGTGAGGTCCGCTTTGCACTCTATCGGCGCGCGCATCCGTTAAGCTAGGCGAACTATTCGCTGCCGTTTTTAAGCCGTGAGCAAACCCTTGGGAAATCCGCGCCTGGCTGTGTATCCGGGCACTTTCGATCCGATCACCAACGGACATACCGATCTGGTGACGCGCGCCGCACCCCTGTTCGACCGGGTGGTTGTGGCGGTGGCTGATAGTTCGACCAAAGGGCCGGCTTTCAGCATCGCCGAGCGCATCACCCTGGCGCGACTGGCGCTGGCCGACCTGCCCAATGTGGAGGTGCGCGGGTTTGATTGCCTGCTGGCGACCTTCGTCGGCCAGATCGGCGCCGGGGTGATCATCCGCGGCCTTCGCGCCGTGTCCGACTTTGAATACGAGTTTCAGCTGGCAAGCATGAACCGGCACCTTATTCCGCAGGCCGAAACGCTCTTTTTGACCCCGGCCGAGCAGTACAGTTTCATTTCATCGTCGCTGGTGCGCGAGATCGGCCGGCTCGGCGGCGATATTTCCGGTTTCGTGCATCCTGCGGTGCAACACGCCATGCGTCAGCGCTGGCAGAAAAGTCTCATCGACTCCAACAAGCAACCCGAATCAGAAGGTGATAATCATGCGTAAATTCGCTCTCATTGCTGTCGTCGCGTTGACCGCTGCCCTCGCCCTGAGCGCCTGCGGCAAGCACGAAGACGCACAGCAGGACACTCAAAAGCAGGCGCAGGCAACCAAGCCGACCGATCCGAACGACACCCAGGCATGGAATGCTTATCTCGGTCAGATCGTGCAGAACAACATGCAGGGCATGACCGCGCCCAACCCGTACCCGTACATGGTGCCGGCCGGTGACAGCGAAGATGCCGTGGGCAGCCGTGGACGTCAGCTGCAGAACGTGCAGGACACGGTTGCGCGTGGCGTGCTGCCGGGCAACTTGCTGGTATTTGCTGGTCCGGATTCGACCAAGACGGCGAATCTGCTGGTCACGGCTTTCGCCGACGCCAAGCCCGGTGCGTTCAAGGACGTGATCGTGCTGTTCATCGGTGACAAGGCCGACGAGCCGCGCGTCGACGCCGTGTTGAAGCCAACCGGTGCCACGATTCGCTTCGTCGCCATGTAAGGCGTTTCGGCCGCGCGCCTTGCGCGGCCAATGCCACCCGTTGCCTTGCGTGGCAAGGTGCGGCAAGGGATGCCTTCTTCGGTTCCGAGGTGATGCCGTGCCCGGTTCAGCGCGCGGTTCGGGCCCACCATTCCAGCCTGTAGTATCAAACGATGTCCCTGAAAATTCTCGATACTTGCGTCAATTGCGACGTCTGTGAGCCGGCTTGCCCGAACAAGGCAATCTCGCTGGGTGAGGAGTACTACGTGATCGATCCTGACCTTTGCACCGAATGCGTAGGGCATTACGACGAACCACAGTGTGTGGTGGTGTGCCCGGTCGAGTGCATCATCACTGATCCCGGGCACGTCGAGTCAAATGAGCAACTCGATCTCAAGTACCGCCACCTGATGGCCAAGGAAGCCGCCGCATGAGTCTCCCTGTGAGATATCGCCGCTCGCTGTCGGCTCTGTTGTCCTTAAGTCTGGTGCTGGTAAGCGGTGTGGCGTTTGCGCTGGAGGGCACAGCGCAAGCCGGAACTGCGACGGTCCCTGCCCATGCATCGCAGCGACCCGGTCATGCGGCGATTGCCAGCGCGAATTTCCTGGCGACCAACGCCGGCTTCGAAGTGCTGGCCAAGGGCGGCAATGCGTTCGATGCCGCAGTCGCGGTCGCCTCGACGCTGTCGGTGGTGGAGCCGGAAAGTTCCGGCATCGGCGGTGGTTTCATGGCCTTGCTTCACCAGGCGAAAAATGGTCGCAACGTTTTCATTGATGCGCGTGAAACCGCACCTGCGGCCGTCGACAGCAAAGACTATGTCAAACCCGACGGGGATCCCGATCGCGACACGTCGCTGACCGGCCCTCTCTCTGCGGGCATTCCGGGTGAGCCGGCCGGCTTGGTGCTGATCGCCAAACGCTACGGCAGGCTTTCATTGAAGCAGTCGCTGACGCCGGCAATCCGTATCGCGCGCGATGGCTTTGTGCCGGACCCACGTCTGCATGACGCGATCGTGACCCAGCAAAAAAATCTTCAGCGCTGGCCCGCTTCTGCGGGTAAATATCTGGCCGACGGCAAGCTGCCGACGGTCGGTGCGATCTGGCGTGATCCTGATCAGGCGAAGACGCTGAAGCTGATCGCTGCGCATGGCGATGAGGGTTTCTATTACGGCGACACGGCCCGCAAGCTGGTTGATGCCGTGCGTGCGGCCGGCGGCAACTGGACCCTGGCCGATCTGGCGGCCTATCAGGCAAAGGAACGCACGCCGATCAGCGTGAACTACCACGGTTATAAGATCATCACCGCACCGCCGCCGTCCTCCGGTGGCGTGGCCATTGTGGAGATTCTCAACATCCTGTCGGGGTTTGACCTATCCAGGATGGATCAGGTTCATCGCGTCCACTACATGGTCGAGGCGATGCGGCGCGCGTTTCGTGATCACAACGACTATCTGGGCGATCCAGATTTCGTGAAAATGCCGCTGGACATGCTGCTCTCGCCTTACTATGCCGACGGTCTGCGGCAGGGCATCTTGCCCGATCGCGCCACGCCCTCTTCGATGTTGCCGCGAGCCGAGGCAGCGCAGCCAGGCATGCACACCACGCATTTCTCGATCATCGACGCTGATGGCAACATGGCGGCGATCACCCTTACCGTGAACACCACGCTGGGTTCGAAGTTCGTCGCCGCCGGCACCGGCGTGCTGTTGAACAACGAGATGGATGACTTCGCGCTGGTCCCGAACAAGCCCAATGCCTACGGCTTGCTGGGGAGCGTGGCCAATGCCCCCAAGGGCGGCAAGCGCATGCTGTCGTCGATGTCGCCCAGCATTGTCATCGGCGCCGACCGGAGCGCAGTGATCGGCTCGCCTGGTGGTTCGACCATCATCACCCAGGTGCTGGAAGGCATCCTGCATTTCATCGATGGTGAGAGCGCGCAGCAGATCGTCGCGCACAAACGTTTCCACCATCAGTACCTGCCTGACACCATCTTGGTTGAACAGGGCACGTTCGACCAAGCGACCAGCGATGGGCTGACCAAAATGGGTTATGCGCTCAAGCCGAATGAGGGATGGGGCTTCATGAACGTGGTCACCTGGGACCACAAGACCAACCGGCTTGAAGCGGCCAGCGACCCCCGTCATCCATCTGGTCTGGGCAAGGTGCAGTAGAGTCCGCGCATGGATCAGTTGTCGACCCAAAACACCGCATTGTCATTCCTGTCAGGGGCCGCCTGATGGACTTGTATAAAGGCATCTCCGTTCGCCGGGTTGTATTGAACGTGCTGGGCGCGCTGCTGGTGCTGGCCGGGATTGGACTGGTCGCGATGACGGCGCGCAGCCTGCTCAACTACCGGTTGGTGGAAGCTCAGCACGGCGGTGAAGTGGTCAACCTGGGTGGCGATGCGCAACCGCGTGCCGGTCAGCATGGCTATATGGCGCGCGTGGTCGGAACCCCGCGCGTGGTCGAATCGCCAAACGATCCGGAGTTCAACATCACCGTCAATACGCCGGTGTTGATCCGGCATGTGGAGATGTTCCAGTGGCGGGAAATTCGCATTGGCAGCAGCGTTCATTACGAGCTGGACTGGGTGGATCACTCGGTCGACGCCAGTGGCTTCGAACACCCGGGCGGGCACGCCAACCCGGTCACTTTTCCGCTAAACGGCAAGCGATTCACCGCCAGTCTGGTGCAGATGGGTGGGTTCAAGCTGGGTCCGGAGCTAATACGGGCCATGCCCGGTTTGAGTGTGGTGGCGCCCCAGGCAGGAGCGCTGCCAGAGAATCTCGCGGCCAGTTTCAGCAAATACCACGACTATCTGGTGACCAGTGGCAATCCCCCCGATCCACAGCTCGGCGACTTGCGCGTCAGCTGGGAGGAGGTACCGCTGCAGCAGATGACGATAGTCGCCCGCGTAGACGGTTCGCTTCTGGTCGCGGCAAGCGATGCCGACGATGGCAAGGGTTATGAAGTTCAGGTCGGCGATGTCTCACTGCTCAACATCTTTCCAGACCTGCCGGTGCCTCCGGACTTTATCCTCATCAAGCGCATTTTGGCCGTAGTTCTGGCAGCCCTGGGCGCGTTTATTCTGCTCTCGGCTCAACGCAATCCGCGACGTGACGGGCTGCTTGCACTCGGCCTGGGCGCGCTGGTGGTCGGTACGGTTGCAAGCGTCCTGTGGATCCCCGGCGACTCCGGGACCATATCGGGCTGGCTGACCGTCACCCTGGCCGGTCTGGTTCTGGCCGTTTGGCGGTTGCGGCGGCGATCGTTTCACATCGACAGCCACTGACCGGTTGTAACAAAGCTTGCGAGCGTGCCGTTCGATCGATCGATCCACCTAGGATTGTTCCGGAACGAAGATGCGCAAGGCTCAGCCCGGAGCTCAGCCCACAACGTGAGCACTGACCTGCAGATCGTCCTGTGCGATGAACCACAGCCCGGCGAAAAGCTTTGGATCGATCGAGTAGCCTTCGGCCGCGCGCGCGAAGAGCCACACCCCGGCTTCCGTGCGTGGCACCTCGTGGACCACGATGTTCTCGCTCTCGTCGCCGCCTCCCGGGCCGACCTTTTCCAGATCCCTGGCGCGAACGAAGGTAATCATCTCAGTGCTCATGCCGGACGATGACGGGCCGCGGTGGACGAATTCGATTTGCCTGCAACGGTAGCCGGTCTCTTCTTCAAGCTCGCGTTGAGCCGCCAGCAGCGGACCTTCGCCCGCCTGATCGATCAGGTCGCCCACCAGGCCGGCTGGCATCTCGATGGTTTTCTGCCGAATCGCCACGCGGTACTGCTCGACGAACAACACCTTGTCCAGTGGGGTCACCGCCAGAATGATGACTGCGCCGCCGGGGTTGTTGCGTTCGACATATTCCCAGCGGCCACGCCTGCGCAGGCTCAGCCACTTGCCCTCGTACAGCGTTTCCACGGGAGCATTGGCGTCGGACGGGATGCGCTGGACGGGATCGTTCATGGGTGATCAGCAGGGTCAGTTGAACCGGCGATCATGGTGACCTGTCTGCTGGAAGCGGACAACCTGCGCAGCTATTGACGAGGCAGCAAGGCGCGCAGCCGGCTGCGGGTGAAGGCGCCGAAGCCAAGATGCGCACACAGGTTGTCCAGCAGATCCGGGTCGGGGCGACGACGCTGCATCACCGCGACCTGGGTGGCGCCGGGAGCATCCAGCGCGATGCGCGTGAGTCGCCGATACAGCCGGGCCTGTTCGGCATGTTCGCGCAATCTTGTGGCACAGGCGACGGCGCCCCGAATGCGCAGAAAGGCGACTTCGTCGATGCGCTCCAGAAGAATATCCAGACTTCCAAAGTGGCTTAGCAGAGCTGCTGCTGTCTTGGCACCAATGCCGGGAACGCCGGGGATGTTGTCGACCGAGTCGCCACACAACGCGAGGTAATCGGCGACCTGATGCGGGTGGACGCCGATTTTCTCGTGCACGCCCGCCGGTCCCCAGCGCAGGCCGCGGCCGTAATCCCACTGTTCGTCGTGTTCGCCCAGAAGCTGGCCGAAGTCCTTGTCGGCCGAGACGATCACGCTGCGCCAACCCAACGCGCGCAGATTCCATACCGTGCTGCCGATCAGATCATCGGCTTCGTAGGAGTGGTCGATCATCATGTGGATGCCGAGCGCCTCGGTGATGGCACGGCACTGTACAAACTGTCGCTCCAGATCGGGTGGCGGCAGGTCGCGATTGGCCTTGTACGCAGGATAGATCGCGTTGCGAAAGGAGCTGGTCAGCGAGGCGTCGAAAGCTACCGCGATGTGCTGCGGCTGCGCGCGTTCGAGCAGTTCGCACAGGAAGCGGGTGTAGCCATGAACCGCATTGACCGGGTGACCTTCCTGATCAAAAAACTCGTCCGGCATCGAATGCCAGGCGCGGAACACATACAGGCTGCCGTCGACCAGATGGACGGCCGGCGGCGAGGTTGCCACGGTATTCACGGTGCCCAGCTGTCGAGTACGTCGGCGAGCGCCGGGCGATCTCGATCAGGCACGTCGATTTGTGCGGTGCCGATGTGAATGAAGCCGATGACGGATTCATTCTTCGCCATGCCAAGCAGGCTGGCAGCCTCGGGGTCATAGGCCGCCCAACCAGTCAGCCATTGCGCACCAAAACCTAGCGCGTACGTGGCAAGCAGGATGTTGTGTGCGACGCAGCCGGCAGAAAGTTTCTGTTCGATCTCGGGCACCTTGCTGTCCGGATCGATGCGGGCGATCACCACCAGCAGCAGCGGCGCGAAGGTATAGCGCAAGCGCTCCTTCTCGCGCTTGGATTCGGACAGCTCCGGCGTATTGCGGATGGCGATGTCGGCAAGCTGCGCTCCGAACCGCAGCTTTGCCTCTCCCTCCATCTGCAGCAGCCGGAACGGCACCAGCTTGCCGTGATCGGGGACGCGGATAGAGGCTTCCAGCAGCGCGCGCAAGGTCGCGGCGTCAGGTGCCGGCTCTCCCAGCTGGCGTGACGGCGCAGAGTGGCGTTGTTGAAGCAAAGACAGGGGGTAGAACATGAATCCACTCGGGCGAGGTCGGGGAACCCATGCTAGCGGGCCGCCGGGTGCCGCGCGACTACTCAGGCGTTGCGGGCAACTTGAACGAGCCCGGCAGCAGGGTCGCGACGGTGGTCTGATCGAGGTCGCCGTTGAGATTTCCCATCAGTACCGGCATCGCCTCGTTGCAGAGCTCCGACATGACCTGCCGGCACGCGCCGCAGGGGCTGACTGGAGCCGGAGTGTCGGCGATCACCGCCAGCGCGGCAAAGTCATCGGGTTTGCAGCCTGCCGCAATAGCGGCAAACAGCGCCGTGCGTTCGGCACAGTTGCACAGACCGTAGGCAGCATTTTCTACGTTGCAGCCGGAAAACCGTTGGCCATCGTGGGTCAGCAACGCTGCACCGACGTGGAAGTGGGAATAAGGAGCGTAGGCATGCTCGCGCGCAACGCGGGCCAAGGCAAGCAAGTCATCGAGGGCGGGATCAGCAGGCATCGGGTTCTCCGTCGAGCCCCGAGCCACACGAGCCGGCGGGCCAGCTTACTCTTCCGCCATCGCAGGGATCAAAACCGCGACCGCGCTGAACGTGCCGGTCAGTCAGGCTAAGATGTCCCGACCACTCGAGGGGAACCGCCATGCCGATCACCGTTACCGCTTTGCGTGAGACTGCCGCCGGGGAACGGCGGGTGGCGATCACGCCCGAGATGGCGAAGAAAATGCGCGGCAAGGGTTTGCGCGTATTGCTCGAGCGCGACGCCGGGCGGTCGGCAGGTTTCCCTGACAGCAGCTATATCGATGTGGAGTTTGCCGATGCCGCTGGGGTGCTGGCGCAGGCGGACCTGCTGGCCTGCGTGTTGCCGCCCGACGATGCGGTATTCGCAGGGCTTCGCGAGGGCAGTATCGTGGTAGGTCAATTGCGTCCCTATGGCGCTCCCGAGCGTATCGACGCCATGACGGCACGCAAATTGAGCGCGTTCTCGCTGGAGCTGTTGCCGCGCACGACCCGTGCCCAGGCGATGGACGTACTGAGCTCGCAGGCGGCTGTTGCCGGTTATCGCGCGATGCTGATCGCCGCCGAGGCGTCACCAAAGTTTTTCCCCATGCTGACCACCGCAGCCGGCACGATTCGTCCGTCGAAGGTGCTGGTGATCGGCGCAGGTGTGGCCGGGTTGCAGGCGATTGCCACCGCGCGCCGACTCGGCGCGCAGATCGAGGGTTATGACGTGCGCCCGGAAACGCGCGAACAGGTGGAGTCGCTTGGAGCGAAATTTCTCGATCTCGGCGTCAGCGCCGCTGGCAGCGGCGGTTACGCACGCGAGCTGTCGGCGGAGGAGCGCGCCGCGCAGCAGCAGGCGCTGGGCGAACACCTCAAGTCCATGGACGTGGTTGTCACCACGGCCGCCGTGCCGGGGCGGCCGGCACCAAAGATTCTCACTGCAGCCATGGTCGAGGGAATGAAGCCGGGGGCATTGATCGTCGATCTGGCGGCGGAAGGTGGCGGCAATTGCGAGCTCACGCAGCCCGGCGAACGGATCGACCATGGCGGTGTGACGATCATCGGGCCGCTGAACCTGCCAGCTGGTGCGCCGTTACATGCCTCGGAGATGTATGCGCGCAATGTCTTCAATTTCGTCGAGCTGCTGGTGAAGGATGATGCACTGAAGCCGGATTTCGACGATGAACTGATCGCCAAGAGCTGCCTCACCCACGGCGGTGAGAAACGCTTCACTGCATGACGGATATCGAAAAACAGATTACCCCGCGCCAGGCGGGGTGATCTGTCTCAGAGTTGATCGCCGTCGTCTGGTGGCTGCGTGGGCGGCCTGCGCCGATCCGGCGGTGGTCGGTCCGGCGGTGGCGGCCGGTTCTCATGCCCGGGTCGTTCATCCCACTCCAGGCGTTGGGCAGGGGGCAGGGCATGCCACTGGCGTATCAGCTGTTCGCGCTGGTCGGGTGGCAGTCGCTGGAAACGCTCGAAGGTCGCGTGCAACTGTTCCCGCTGGGCTGCGGAAAGCTGGTGGAACTTGCGCTTGTTCTCGCGAGCGTGCTTACGCTCCTGGGGTGTCATCGCCTGCCAGCGAGCGATGTGCTGACGAATCTCCTCGCGCCTTTCGGGCGGCAACGTGACCCAGCGTTCGGAACGCTGCAACATGTGCGCCTGCTTGCGCGGCGGCATGCTGTTCCACTTGCTTTCCAGTGGCGCCAGCACTTCCTGCTGCGTCGGGCTGAGGCTTTGCCACATCCGGGGTGGCAGCCTCTCTCCGGGCGGCGGCGGTGGCGCATGCTGCGCGTGCAGTGGGATGGCGATACCACCGCCAAACAGCAGTGTGAACAGCACGGCGGCGATCATGCGGTTGGACAGGTTCATGGCTCAGCGCACTGCCGGTTCGGTGTTGTTGGCCGCCAGCCAGCCGTAGAAATCGAGATTCTGATAGAGGTTGGGGTCGGTCTGATCGGGGTCCGGCGGCAGGTCGCTGTCAAGATCCATGGCGGCGCTGTTTCCGCTTGCCTGCGTCGGTGTCGTCGCGCGGTGTTGCGGATCGGGCTGCCACACCATCATCGCGGTCAGAGCGATGACGGCGAATGCACCGCTCGGTATCAACCAGCGTGCGACGGGATGCCTGGGTACATCCGCTGTCCGCAGCGCTTTCCGCCGCGCTGCGCCAAGGCTGCCGGCAGTATCCGGATCAATATGTTGCGCGGCCTTCTGATACAGCTGTCGGGCGCGTTGTGCGAGTTGTTGGTCGAGCCGGCTTTCGGGCCGTTGGTCAGGCGCAATCATCGCCAGTTCTCCAGTTGGTCGCGCAAACGGTGCATCGCGCGTGACAGGTGTGTCTTGACGCTGCCCTCGGAACAGCCCATGGCGCTGGCGGTTTCCGCAACGTCCAGGCCCTCCAGCATTCGAAACATGAAAGCCTCGCGCTGGCGTTGTGGAAGCGCACCGACCGCCACGGCCATGTGGGCATAGGACTGCACGTCGTGAAGCCGGTCGAGCGGGCCCGGGCCCGAATCGGCCGGCTCCCACACCGGCAATTCGTTGCCAGCGCTGTCGCGGCCACCACCGAGCCAGTTCACCACGATCAAGCGCACCTTGCGGCGCCGCTGCAGATCGATGATGCGCCGCCGCAGGATGCCCCAGAACAGCGGAGCCCATTCGGCCGCCGGCTTGTCCCGGTAATGCTTGACCAGACGCAGCATCGCGTCCTGCACGGCATCCATGGCGTCTTCGCGCTGGCGCAGCTGTATCTCGGCCATGCGGAATGCACGGCGCTCCACCTGCGCCAGAAATGCGTCCAGCGTCGCGGGTGTGTCGCGGGTGTTGACGATCATGCTGCAGTCCAGCGTGCCGGCCATGGTGTTCATGGGCGCCATGCCTGCCTTGTTTGCTGAAGCATCATCGGGCTCCACTGATGGATCTCCCATGCTCAACGCGGCAGACTCGCACGGGTTGACCCGCACCCGTATGATGCTGGTTCAACTGGGTCTTGAGGGGTAGGGGTCATGATCGACGGTTTTTTGGCGCTGTATATCTTCATGCTTGCTGCATTTACCGGCTATGAAATCATCGCGCGGGTACCGGTGATCCTGCATACGCCGTTGATGTCCGGCTCCAACTTTGTGCATGGCATCGTGCTGGTTGGCGCGATGATTGCGCTCGGCCATGCGCAAACGCCATTCGAGATCAGCATCGGTTTCATCGGCGTGCTGCTGGGTGCTGGCAACGCAGCCGGTGGCTACGTCGTGACCGAGCGGATGCTGGAGATGTTCAAGTCCAGCAAGCCGGGCGCCAACCGCGAGGGCAAGTCATGAGCTGGCTGCCGACCCTGATCAAGATCTGCTATTTCATAGCAGCGCTGCTGTTCATTCTGGGCCTGAAGCGCATGAGCTCACCACGCACGGCCCGGGGCGGTATCGTCTGGGCCGGTTACGGCATGTTGCTGGCCGTGCTGGCGACGTTCTTCTTGCCCGATCTGCATAACCGCAGCCTGATCATTGCGGCCGTGCTGATCGGCGTCAGCGCGGCCTGGTGGACCGGAAAGCGCGTGGCGATGACCGCGATGCCGCAGATGGTGGCTCTCTATAACGGCATGGGCGGCGGTGCAGCGGCCGCGATCGGCGCCGTCGAACTGATCGGTTACGTGCGCACGCTGGCGATTCTCCACCCACCCGGCGTGCCGGACACGTCGCCGTTGCGTCCGGAAAGCTGGGCGATGAATGCGCATGCAACGATGCCGGCAGTCACCTTGCTGTCGCCACTCGAACTCGTGCTTGGTGTGCTGGGGGCATTGATTGGTGCGGTGAGCTTCTCCGGTTCGTTGATCGCCTTCGCCAAGCTGCAGGGCTGGCTCGACAAGCGATTCGTGTTTCCTGCTCAGCGGAGTGTCAACCTGCTGCTGCTGGCGGCGGCCGTCATTGTGGGTTTAGTGCTGGTCACAGGCCACGCCACGCTGCCCCTGATCGTGGTGTTCTTCGTGCTGGCGCTGCTGTTCGGACTGATGATGACATTGCCGATTGGCGGCGCCGACATGCCGGTAGTCATCTCGCTCTACAACGCATTTACCGGTCTGGCGGTGGCATTCGAGGGCTTTGTGCTGGGCAACGAGGCGATGATCATCGCCGGCATGGTGGTCGGCGCTGCCGGCACCTTGCTGACTCAACTCATGGCCAAGGCAATGAACCGGTCGCTGGGGAATGTGCTTTTCGGCAGCTTCGGCGCCGCCGGTGGCGAGGCGCAGTCGATCGATGGCGCGCAGAAACCGGTAGACGCGGCGGACGCGGCGGTGATGATGGCCTACGCCGAGCGCGTCGTCATCGTGCCCGGCTACGGCCTGGCGGTGGCGCAGGCGCAGCACAAGGTGTGGGAGTTCGCGCAGCTGCTGATGAAGCGCGGGGTGAAGGTGAAATTCGCCATCCACCCGGTTGCCGGTCGCATGCCCGGTCACATGAATGTGCTGCTCGCCGAGGCCGGGGTGCCTTACGACCTGATTGCCGACATGGACGACATCAACCCGGAGTTCCCGTCGACTGACGTGGCGCTGGTCATCGGCGCGAACGATGTCGTCAATCCGATGGCAAAGACCGATCCGGCCTCACCCATCTACGGCATGCCGATTCTGGAAGTGATGAATGCACGTCAGGTGATCGTGATCAAGCGGGGCAAGGGCACGGGTTTTGCCGGGATCGAAAACGCGCTTTTCTATGCGGATAACACACGGATGCTCTACGGCGATGGCCAGGCAGCTGTCGGCGAGCTGGTGACGCAGCTGAAGGATATCGACGGCTGAGCCGGACGGCTTTTTTTCTCAGCGCTTGCGCGGGGTACGCCAGGCGATCCAGGCGGCAAGTGCCATCGCCAGCAACGCGCAAGCGATGTCGATGGGGGAGACGGCCAGTCGCGCCAGTTGCCAAAGCATGCCAGGTCCAGCAGTTCGCAGCGCGCCGAGGATGCCCATGCCCATGCTCCCCGCAATCTGCACCGCGGCGATCAGAATGTTGACGTAAATCGCTGCGAGCCCCGTCGCCAATGCCGCCAGCACGGCCGCGTCCGCGCCCGGGGAGCGAACGAAATTCCGGATCGTGATGGCCAGGATCGCACCGATCGGTATCGCCACCCAAGGCAGCGGATGACGCATGTACAGCGCCACCACCATCCATACCGCACCCGCGGCGAGCCCAAGCATGGCGGCACTGAACAAACTGAAGACAAAAGCCAGAACCTGACGCACATTCATCCGCGGTGGTTCGGCAAGGTAGCTGGAAACATCGGGTTATCCATCGCGCAAAACAGCCATCATAACGTGCCCGCCCATCCGCGGTCGCAACGCCAGAGAGGCCTTTCCCCTTGAGTTCGCTGATTCCGGCCTGATCTGTGACATGTCAGTCCGTTGAGCGAACGGCATAATAGGCAACCCGGGTACGACGCCATGTCGTGTTCGCCGACACAGGAATGGCCAGTGGCATGAGTGGTTTCAGTTTGAGCAGCGAGCCTTTCACCCTTTTGCGTGATTGCAGCGCCGTCATGGTGCCGCAGGGAGAAGTGGTAACCCTGCCTGCGGGGCAGATCGGGTACATCACCCAGGCGCTTGGCGGGAGTTTCACTGTCTACGTTGAAGGCAACCTTTTTCGCGTCGCCGGTGACAATGCCGACGCGCTGGGCAAGGAAAAGCCTGCGCCGATCGAAGTGGCCGCCGACGCCACCGACGCCGACGTGGAAAAACTGGCGTGGGATCAACTGCGTACCGTTTTCGATCCGGAGATTCCGGTCAACGTGGTCGAGTTGGGCCTGGTCTACGACCTGAGCCTGGAACAGACCGATCCGGGTCAGCGCAAGGTGTACGTCAAGCTCACGCTCACTGCCCCCGGATGCGGCATGGGGGACATCCTGGTCGATGACGCGCGAACCAAGATCGAAATGATTCCCACCGTGAGCGAGGCGGAAGTGGATCTGGTCTTCGATCCGCCGTGGAGCCATTCGATGATGTCGGACGCCGCCAAGCTCGAAACCGGCATGCTCTGAGGCCCTTCAGGCAGCATCTTTTTCAGTAAAAAATGTGCGCATGCTGAGGAAGGTACTTCCTCAGAGGCGTCATTCGCGCGCTTGTCTGAATCTTTTCGAAACAAATCAACCTCGCGCGATTGCCTGGGAACAGGCTTGAAATGGCGGGGGTGAACAGCCGTGCGCGGGCGAGACTGCGTTCGCCATTGAGGTGGATCGCTCAGGTTGTGACCGCGATCACCAGGCATAGGAAAAATTGAGATTGTCATCATGCCCCGCAAGAAATAGCGTCTCTTAATTCGTCCTCTGGGAGGTCGACGGATGATCCTTTAACGGCACTATGCCGTTTCGCGACTACGTGTCCGAGCGCTGTCCTTGAATGGAATGTCAGGGGGGGAAGCAGCCACATGGCGGACGTATTTCGGGATCGCTAGACAGCTAACGAATATGGCGTCGTGCTCTGCACGGCAACTTTTGTATGGGGTCAATACGGCCGCATCCGGTCCGTCTGCCCCGGAACATTGTCTAGGAGTGTTTTTACATGCCCAACCATTTCCGTCTGAAATTGCTGGTCGCTGCTATTGGCATGGCTACGGCCTCGGTAGCAACTGCAGCAACCACCAAGACCTTGCACGAGCAGAACCTCGGTGCAGTTCCGGCGAACTCGCTGGCCACGCAGTTGAACCTTGGGCAGGACATGTCACTGGCCGCCCGCAGTTCGGTGGCCATTCCTGGTGGACATCACGTTGTGCGCCAGCAACAGATGTTCCGTGGCGTTCCCGTTTACGGCCGCAGCATCGCGGTGGTGCAGGACGCACAGGGCAACGCGCTGCGCGCTTCCGGTGAGCTGCTGCAGAGTGCGCAGCTCGATCTTGCTTCGGTCGCGCCGAAGTTGAACGCTACGCGAGCGCAGGCAGCGCTCAGGGCGCATGCACACACGCTACTTCTCAGCAGTGCGCCACTGAGCAACCAGAAGACCGATTTGTTCGTTTTCCCGCAGGATGACGGGACAGCGCGTCTGGTCTATCGCGTTTCCTACTTCGTTGGTGGTACCAACCCGAGCCGTCCCACGGCGATCATCGATGCCAATACAGGCGCAGTGATCCAGAGCTGGGATGGTCTGACTGATGCCACTGCCACCGGCCCGGGCGGCAACCAGAAAACCGGTCAGTACACCTACGGTACCGACTACGCCGCGCTTCAGGTCACCCAGTCCGGCAGCACTTGCACGCTGGTCAATACCGACGTGAAGACCTACAACCTCAACCACGGCACCAGTGGTGGTGCGGTGGTCAGCTTCACCTGCCCGAACAGCAACACGGACGCGATCAACGGCGCGTATTCGCCAGTGAACGATGCACATCATTTCGGCGGCGTGGTGCACGACATGTACAACGACTACACCGGTGCGCCGCCGTTGAGCTTCCAGCTGCTGATGAAGGTTCACTACAAGTCGAACTACGAGAACGCTTTCTGGGACGGCAGCGCGATGAATTTCGGCGACGGTGCCAGCACGTTCTACCCGCTGGTCTCGCTGGATGTGACCAGTCACGAGATCAGCCATGGCTACACCGAGCAGAACTCGAGCCTGCAGTACACGGGTCAGTCGGGCGGCATGAACGAGGCCTATTCGGATATCGCCGGTGAGGCAGCTGAGTACTACGATCGCGGCGCGGCCGATTTCCTTGTCGGCGCCGACATCGTCAAGGCCAGTGCCGGGATCGGTGGAGCACTGCGATTCATGTGCAATCCACCACAGGACGGTGGCTCGATCGACAACGCTGCCAACTACACCTCCAGCATGGATGTGCACTACACCAGTGGCGTCTACAACAAGTCGTTCTGCCTGCTGGCCAAGACCAGCGGCT
>JBDTXA010000010.1:0-48836 GCA_040006415.1 Rhodanobacter sp. | reverse complement strand
CCTGCGGCAACTGCACGTCGACACTGGAATTCATCATCGGCGTGGTGACCATGAAGATGATCAACAGCACCAGCATCACGTCGATATACGGCACGACGTTGATCTCGGACTTGAGCTTGTAGCGCTTTTGACGCTTGACGTTTCGCATGGCTGCTGCTCCGCTCAGGCGACGTCGTCGGTCTGGATCTGCCGCTGCAGGACGGAGGAAAACTCCTCCTGGAAAACGTCATAGCTGGATGCGATCCGCTCGACCTTGGTGGCATAGCGGTTGTACGCCCACTGTGCGGGAATGGCCGCGAACAGGCCCATGGCGGTGGCAATCAACGCTTCGGAGATGTGCGGCGCCACCACGGCGATGGTCACGTCCTTCATCTCACCCAAGCCCTGGAACGCGCCCATGATGCCCCACACGGTGCCGAACAAACCGACATACGGGCTGATCGAACCCACGTTGGCCAGGAATTCGAGATTTCGCTCAAGTACCCCGATTTCGCGGGTGGCCGCGACCTGCATAGCGCGCTCGGAACCTTCGATCACGCTACGCGTGTCGTGCGTCTTGCGCTGGCGCTGACGTGCGAATTCGCGAAAGCCCGACTCGAAGATGTTCTCGATTCCGCCATTGCTGTCCTGGCCATTGCTGACCTCGCGAAAAAGCTGGGCCAGATCACCACCGGACCAGAAACGCTCTTCGAATGCGTGGGTAGCTTCGGTGGCGGCCTTGGTCTGCGCGTATTTGCGGATGATGATGACCCACGAGAGAAACGAGAATGCCAGCAACACCAGCAGCACCAACTGCACCGGCAGGCTCGAATCTGCGATCAGCGTGAAAATGTTCAGTCCACCGTTCATTGCTTGAAGGTTCTCCGCCAGTCGGGCTGGTCAGTCAGATTTCGGTTCGGGAATCAGGTTGGTGGGAATGGCCGCCGGGCGCATGCGTTGCAGATCCACGCAAGCCACCCGTACGCTCGCGCGGATCAGGCAGTTGCCGTCCGCGCGAGTGATTGTCTGGGTGAACAGGATACTGGCTGCGCGTCGTTCTTTGACTTCGACCGTTACCGACAGTTCATCATCCAGCAGGGCTGGCCTGAGAAAGTCGAGCTGCATGTCGCGGACCAGGAAGGCCAGCCCGGTTTCCTGTTTGAAAGCCATCTGGTCGACGCCCATTGCACGCATCCACTCCGTACGGGCGCGCTCCAGAAAGCGCACATAACTGGCGTGGTAGACGACACCGCCCGCGTCGGTATCTTCCCAATAGACGCGAACGGGCCAGGCGAAAGGAACTTTCGACGCCAGCTCAGACATCGACGTCGCCTGCGTCAAACATGTCGGCCGGCGGTAACTGCCGTGCTGGCGGCTTCAAACCGAGATGACGCCAGCCCTTGTTGCTGATCATCCGCCCGCGTGCCGTTCGAATGAGGTAACCCTGCTGGATCAAATACGGTTCGACCACGTCCTCCAGCGTGCCGCGATCTTCGCTCAGTGCGGCCGCCAGCGACTCGACGCCGACCGGCCCGCCGTCGAAGTTCTCCACAATCTGGGTGAGCAGGCGTCGATCCAGTTCATCGAAACCTTCCGGATCGATCTTCAGCATGTCCAGGGCGGCCTGTGCCACTGCCAGGGTGATCTCGCCATCGGCGCGCACCTCGGCGAAATCACGGACACGACGCAACAGGCGGTTGGCGATGCGCGGCGTACCGCGCGCGCGTCGGGCGATTTCCTGCGCTCCCTCCGGCGCACAGACGATACCGAGAATGCGTGCGGCCCGCCGCACGATCGACGCCAACTCTTCTGCGCTGTAGAACTCCAGTCGCTGCACGATGCCGAAGCGATCGCGCAGCGGCGCCGTGAGCATGCCGGCCCTGGTGGTGGCACCGATGAGGGTGAAAGGTGGCAAATCAAGCTTGATCGAACGCGCCGCCGGCCCCTCGCCGATCATGATGTCGATCTGGAAATCTTCCATCGCCGGATACAGCACTTCTTCCACCACCGGCGACAGACGATGGATCTCGTCGACGAAAAGCACGTCATTGGTTTCGAGATTGGTAAGCAGCGCCGCCAGATCCCCGGCGCGCTCCAGCACCGGACCCGAGGTGGACCGGAGATTGACGCCGAGCTCGTTGGCAATGACATGGCCGAGCGTGGTCTTGCCCAGTCCCGGTGGTCCAAAGATCAGCACATGATCCAGCGCGCCTCCGCGTTTGCGTGCCGCCTCGATGTAGATCGATAACTGCTCACGTACCGCTTGCTGACCAAGATACTCGGACAGTCGCCTGGGGCGGATCGTGGCTTCCAGCGCGTCGTCGTCGAGCTGGGTGGCGGCGTTGATGATACGGGCTTCGGTCATGTCTCCATTATGGCAGCCCCGCCCGCTGTTGTAGGAGCCCGCTTGCGGGCGATGCGCGTGTTCTTGATCGCCGAGGGATGTCGAAAAAGCATCGCCCGCAAGCGGGCTCCTACAAACCGCCTCGACCCTAGATCTCCACCTGTGCGCCCAGTTCGATCAACCGATTGCCGGGAATCTGGAAGAACGCCGTGGCCGGCAAGGCGTTGCGCGACAGGAAGGCGAACAGCTTGTCGCGCCAAAGCGCCATGCCCGGTCGGCGTGCATCGGCAACGATACTTTCGCGCGACAGGAAGAAGGTGGTGTCCATCATGTCGAAGGCGAGGCCTTCGCTGGGACACTGCGAAAGCGCCAGCGGAATGTTGGGATCCTCGGCAAAGCCAAAGCGCAGCTCGAGAGCGAAGAAACGTCCGTCAGCAGGTGTCAGCGGCGTAATTTGAATGCGCTCGTCGGCATCCGCGACCGGGGTCTCGAGCACTGCCACAGTGAGCAGCACGTTTCGCTCATGCAATACCTTGTTGTGCTTCAGGTTGTGCAACAGCGCATGCGGCACGGCATTGAGGTTGGCGGTGAGAAATACCGCCGTACCCGGCACCTTCAGCGGCGGATGCTCGGCCATGTTCTCGATGAACGGCACCAGCGCCAGACCACTTTGCTTGATTTCGCGCACGACCAATTCGCGGCCGCGGCGCCAGGTGGTCATCACGGTAAACAGCAACAGGCCAAGAATCAGCGGGAACCAGCCGCCATCCAGAATCTTCAGCGTATTGGCGCCGAAATAGCTCAAGTCGACCGTGAGCAGTACCAGCCCAGTGACGATCACCACGGCACGATTCCAATGCCACATCCGGCGCGCCACGATCATGGTCAAAACGGTATCGATGGCCATGGTACCGGTCACGGCAATGCCGTAAGCGCCGCCGAGGGCCTCAGACGAACCGAAGAAGATGACCGTGAAAATGACAGACACCATCAGGGCACGATTGACCCACGGCAGAAAGACATGGCCGATGGCCTCGCGCGAGGTTTGCACCACCTGCATGCGCGGCACGAAACCGAGCTGGATCGCCTGCCGCGTCACGGTGAACGCGCCGGAAATCACCGCCTGTGATGCGATCACCGTCGACAGCGTGGCGAGCCCGATCATCGGGTACAACGCCCAGTCCGGCACCGAGTAATAGAACGGGCTGGCGATCGCATCCGGATGCATCAGGATCAGGCCGCCCTGGCCGTAGTAATTGAGCAGCAGCGCCGGCATCACGAAACCGAACCACGCCGCCCGTATCGGGAAGCGGCCGAAATGGCCCATGTCGGTATATAGCGCTTCGGCACCGGTCACGCACAGCACGACCGAGCCCAGCGCAAGAAACGACGCGGCACCGTGAGACAGGAAAAACTGCACGGCATACCAGGGATTGAGCGCACGCAGAACGCCCGGGGCCTGGATGATATTGTGCACACCTATCACCGCCAGCGCCAGAAACCACAGCACCATCACCGGACCGAACACCGCCCCGACTTTGGCGGTGCCGTGGCGTTGCAACCAGAACAGCCCCAGCAACACAATCACCGTGATCGGCACCACGAAGTGCGACAACCCCGGTGCCGCCACCTCCAGGCCCTCGACCGCGGACAGCACCGAGATCGACGGGGTGATCACGCCATCGCCGAAGAACAGCGCCGCACCCAGCAACGCCATCAGCATGATGATCCGCCGCGCCCGTACCGACTTGCCCGTTGCGCGTTGAGCAAGGGTCATCAAGGCCATGATGCCGCCCTCGCCCTTATTGTCCGCGCGCATCACCAGACTGACGTATTTCAGTGCCACCACGATGATCAGCGACCAGGTAATCAGCGACAGGATCCCCAATACCGTGCTTGGTATAGGACGCAGACCATGTGCGGGAAGAAACGTCTCGTGCATCGTGTACAGCGGGCTGGTGCCGATGTCGCCGAACACCACGCCGACCGCACCAAGTATCAGCGTGGAGCGTGCGCCATGACCACCATTGGCAGGCGCAGGCGCTGAGGTCGAATTCTTTGCTTGTGCGTTCATGAATATCCTGGCTACCTAGCTGCCGAGCGCAGCGCGCAGTGCCTTGCGAATGATGGCTTCGGCGTCGTCGCCATCGGCGGCAACCTTCTGCACCAGCCGGGTGACTTCTGCCGGCTTGTATCCGAGCTGATTCAAGGCGACGGTGGCTTCACCAGCGGCATCCAGCGCCGCGCCAGCAGCGAGCCTCGGGCCGCCCGGCGTGCCGGCCATGCCATCGAGTCGATCGCGCAACTCCACCACGATGCGCTCGGCGGTCTTCTTGCCGATACCGGGTATCTTCGTCAGCGCCACCACGTCACCGGCCTGCACCAGACGCGCAAAGTGATCGGTCGACACGCCTGAAAGCACCGCCAGCGCGATCTTGGCGCCGATGCCACTCACCTTGAGCAAGTTGCGGAACAGGGTTCGCTCGCTTTCGTGCAGAAAGCCGTAAAGCGTGACGCTGTCTTCCTTCACCGCGTGATGGATCAGCAGGATCACTTCCTTGCCCACGCCGGGCAAGTCGTAGATCGTCGACATCGGTGCCTCGACCTCATAGCCGATGCCGCCCAACTCAACCAGGAGCGAAGGAGGTTGCTTGGAGATCAGCACGCCGCGCAGTCGACCGATCATCGCCGACGTCTCCACGCACTACGCGGAATACCTACGCGAGCGAGGCTGGCGCGGGTATGCGCGTGAGTCACGGCAATCGCCAGCGCATCGGCAGCATCTTCCTGCAGCGGTCCCTTGAGGCCGAGCAGCACACAGATCATGTGTTGCACCTGGGTTTTGTCACTGCGACCACTTCCCACCACGGATTGCTTCACTTCGGTTGCTGCGTATTCATGCACTTCAATCCCCTGACTGACCACCGCGCAAATAGCGGCGCCCCTCGCCTGCCCGAGCTTCAACGCCGAATCGGGATTGCGCGCCATGAACACACGTTCTATTCCGCACTCCGCCGGCTGATGGGTGGCGATGATGTCACAGAGTTCGTCAAAGATGCGTTTCAGGCGCAACGGAAACGTCGCCTCACCGGCAACCGCCAGCGCGCCGTGAAAGACATGGGTCAGCTTGCCCACATCGTCGACGTCGATGACGCCGACGCCGGTGCGCTGACTGCCCGGGTCAATGCCGATAATGCGGGTCATTGCTGATGCGAAGCGAAAGGCATGGCGCCTTTCGACTTATTCGGCGACCTCCGTGGGCAGCAAGGCGTTGTGAGACACCTCGCTCACGTCGTCCATCGCGTCCAGCTTCTCGAGCAGGTCGATCAGCGACTCAAGCGCCTCTTCCGGCACCTCGATACGATTGTCCGGACGCATCACCACGCCAGCATGTACCGAGCTCAGTCCGGCGTCGATCATCGCCTGCTGTACCGCCTCGAAATTCTCCGGCGCGCATAGCACCGTACTTTCGCCGTGCTCGTTGACGACATCGTCCGCACCGGCCTCCAATGCCGCTTCAAGCACCTTTTCTTCGGCGTCGGCATCCGCCTCGGTCGCGAACACCAGTTCGCCGCATCGATTGAACTGGAACGCCACCGAACCCGTGGTGCCGAGATTGCCGCCGTGCTTGCTCAGCATGTAGCGGACGTCGGCAACGGTACGCACCGGGTTGTCGGTGAAGCTCTCGATGATCAGCGCGATGCCGGCCGGGCCGTAGCCTTCGTAGCGCATTTCATGCATGTCGGCACCGCCGTCCGTGCCGGAGCCGCGCTTGATCGCACGATCAATCGTGTCGCGCGTCATGTTGGCCGACAGCGCCTTGTCCACGGCAGCCCGCAACCGCGGATTGCTCGCAGCATCGGCCATGCCGGCCCGGGTGGCGACGGTGATTTCGCGGATCAGCTTGGTGAACACCTTGGCGCGCTTGGCATCCTCGGCGTTCTTGCGACCTTCGACGGTAGGGCCTCTACCCATGACACACCTGCATGAAGCGAATGAACAAGCGGGCAATTTTACCCGAATTCGGCGTGCGTGCCGGCTCCGCGGCGCACTCAACCACTGACTGGCACAAAACGACCGTGATTGAGGAATTCTGCCGACAACCGCGCCACATCGACCGAGAACAACAGGCTGGTGTGGTTCGACTCCACCACACAATGATCGGTCAGTCCGGGCAGTCGCGTCTCCGCCACGGTAACGGTGCCGTCGTGATCGCCCTCGAAATGACCGATGACCGATCCCAACCCCAGCCGCATCCGGCCAGCGACCATGCCGACGTCGCGCGGCCCGTCCCAGCGTTCGAAACCTTGCTCCAGCAGTTGACGGTTGTGGCCCAGCAACACCTCGCCGCCCCGGCCCCAGCCGGCAAAGGCTCGCGCCGCTGCGCTGCCCAGCAACGGCGAGCCCAGGCAAACGATGCGGCCTTCCGGCAACATCCCGCTTCCACTGCAGGCGCGCAGCGCCAGCAACCCGCCAAGGCTGTGCCCGACCAGGTGGACCGTCGGTGTTTCCTCGGACAGTTCGATCATTCGTGCGCGCAGGCGATCCAGTACGCTTTCCTGGGTCGCCGCCAGACTGAGGTAGTCGAAGCGGTGCACGCGAAAGCCTTCCGCCATCAGGCGCCGATGCAGCATCGCGAGTGCGAACCCGCGCATCCACAGACCGTGAATCAGAATCACATGATCAGTCATGGCGTGACAGCAACCGAGTCAAGGTGGAAAACCGACGACAGGCCGGATCCGTCCGATCTGTACGCAACACAGGCCAGCGCGATCTCAGGACGTTTCTGCACCACCGGCGCGCACCTTCACGTGCAGATCCTTCAGCTGTGCATCGGGAATCGGCGAGGGTGCATCGGTCATCAGGCACTGTGCGCTAGTGGTCTTGGGGAACGCGATCACGTCGCGAATTGATTCCGTTCCGGCCATCAGCGCCGCGATGCGATCGATACCGAACGCCAGTCCGCCATGCGGCGGCGCGCCGAACTTGAGCGCCTTGAGCAGAAAGCCGAACTTGGCCTCGGCCTCTTCCACACCGATCCCCAGCAACTCGAACACCGTGCTCTGCATGTCCGGACGATGAATACGGATCGAACCTCCGCCGATCTCGTTGCCGTTCAACACCATGTCGTAGCCGCGACTGACCGCGTTGTGCGGATCAGCACGCAGCTGCGCGGCGTCATCGACCTTCGGCGCGGTGAACGGGTGATGCAAAGCCACAAACCGCTTGTCATCGTCGTCATATTCGAACATCGGAAAATCGGTGACCCACAGCGGCTTCCAGCTGTTCTCGACCAGCCCGCGGTCCTTGCCGACCTTCAGCCGCAGCGCGCCCATAAAGTCGGTGACGGTCTTCCAGCTGCCGGCGCCGAAGAACAGGATGTCACCGGTTTGTGCCCCAGTGGCCTCGAGCACACTTTTGAGTGCCACGTCGTCGAGAAACTTTGCCACCGATGAACTGATGCCTTCGCGGCCCTTGCTCAGGTCCTCGACCTTCAGCCACGCCAGGCCCTTGGCGCCGTAGCGCGACACATATTCGGTCAGCCCGTCGATGTCCTTGCGTGACAGGGTGCTTCCGCCGGGTACACGCACGGCGGCGACGCGACCGCCGACGTCATTGGCCGGGCCCGCAAACACCTTGAACTCCACGTGCTTGACCGCGTCGGCGATATCAACCAGCTCCAGCGCAATGCGCATGTCGGGCTTGTCCGAACCGAACCGGCGCATCGCCTCGGCCCAGGTGATGCGCGGAAAACTGGCATCCAGTTCCACACCCTGCACTTCGCGGAACACGTGGCGGATCAACTCCTCCGTGAAACCCTGCACGTCCTTTTCCTCGACGAAGGCGAACTCCAGGTCGAGCTGGGTGAATTCGGGCTGACGGTCGGCACGCAGGTCCTCGTCGCGGAAGCAGCGCGCAATCTGATAGTAGCGATCGAAACCGGCCACCATCAGGATCTGCTTGAACAGCTGCGGCGACTGCGGCAACGCGTAGAACTGCCCCGGATGAACGCGGCTTGGCACCAGATAATCGCGTGCGCCCTCCGGCGTGGCCTTGGTCAGGATCGGCGTCTCCACGTCCTGAAAACCGCGATCATCGAGATAGCGCCGCAGGGTCCGTACCAGCTTGATGCGCTTGCGCATCATTGCCTGCATTTCCGGACGGCGAAGATCGAGGTAGCGATAGGTCATCCGCATATCCTCGTTCGGGTTCTCGTGCAGCGCGAACGGCAGGTCTTTGGCAGCGTTGAGAATTTCGACCTTTTCAGCGAGCAATTCGACGGCGCCGGTCTTGAGCTTGTCGTTGACCGCAATCCGCCGACGAATCGTGCCGGTGACGCGAAGGCAATACTCGTTGCCGATCTCATTCGCCACGGCAAAGGATTCCGCGTGCTCGCGCTCTACCACCACCTGCGCCAGACCCTCGTGATCGCGCAGGTCGACAAAGGCGACGTGGGCTTGCAGGCGAATTTTGTTGACCCAGCCACACAGGGTGACGGTCTGGTCAATCAGCGTCTCATCAATGAGGCCGCAGTAATGCGTGCGCATGCGCTGGAAACTCCGGGCCGCAAAGCGGCTGAAACAGGTGGAAAAGACCCGGGATGTTACCACCGCACCTTCAGCGCGCGGGATCGCGAACCGGTTAGGGCGCCGGTTGCGGCAGGCGTTCAATCAGGGTTCGATCACGACCCGACGTCCCCGTCGATCGTAAGACATTAGGCGCAGCAACCGTGGTTCACCCCTGCACCGGCGCGATTTGAACCCCAGCTAACCTTTGGTGCAACGACTTCTCGATTCCTTACTCACCAGCCTGACACGGCCTCGGCAGCCTACCTTCACGCGGCGGAACTGATAACGATCATCCGAACTGACGCATCCGAGACGGATGTGACGATTACAGCCTCTCCAGGAACAAAATGCGTAAGTCATTGTTTCTTCGCGAACGCCTGGCCCGGTACGGGCCTGGGAAGCTGATTAGCATGCGCCTCAGCTGACAGTGCCTCGCAACCGTTGCAGGCGGCGGTTAGATGTCGCTTCCTCCCCTGCTGGCAGGGGAGGGTTGGGGTGGGGTTGCTCTTGATTCACCTGACGGCAATAGCGAGCCTCACCTTAAAGGACCTGCTTCGGTGGCCAACCTCGCCCTCCCCGCAGGGGATGACCAAAATCCACTATTCCATGTCATATCCAACAAGGAGATCTCCAAGTCGCCGACGGTGAGGCTGGCCGTACACGCAGAGGTTCAACGCTAATCAGGTTTCGTTATCAGCCATGCCGCTCGGCCCGGCCCGGCGCCATCGCACAACCTATTCAATTTACTGTCAAAAATCAGTCACTCCCGCCCGTCTTGCTGGCTGGTGCCGGTGTCGGAACTGTCGTCGGCGTCTTCGAAGACGGTGTCTGGGCAGGCGGTGCGTGGGTAGACGGTGTCTGGGTAGACGGTGTTTGCGCAGACGCCGTCTGGGCAGGCGACGTCTCGACAGTCGCCGCGGGCTTTGCCTCACCATCTGAAGGAGCCTCCGCGAGGTTGCGCTTCTTGTCGCTATCCTTTTTGAAGTCCGTCTCATACCAGCCGCTGCCGGCCAATCGGAACGATGGCGCGCTGACACGTCGATGCAGCAACGGCTCGCCGCAGGTAGGGCAGATAGTCGGATCATCGTCAGAGAGTTTCTGCAGCCGGTCAAAGCGGTGGCCGCATCCGCGGCATTCGAATTCGTAAATCGGCATTGAAGCTTCCTGCAGTCCCGCCGAACGTGTGCCGGCAACCCCCCATTATCATCCGCCTGCGGAGGATTTCAACGTGCATGTGGACAGCCGGCACGAATATCGACGCGGTCAACCGCCGCCTCGGCGTAAAGGGAGGTTTCCCTGGCGACGGCGCGATACGTCGAGGGTTGAATGATCGAGCGGGATGGAGTCTTGCAGCCACTCAATCACCCGCTCAGGCAGCCAGTGCTGCTGCCACCAGTACGGCGGCTTCCAGTAGCTCTGCGAGTGCGCCGCAGGTGTCGCCCGTCATCCCGCCCAGTCGCCGCATGCACGCAAGCCGCCACCAGCAGAAGACCAGCGCGCCAGCGACCCACGCCCACACGCCGAAGCGAGCTCCGGCAAAAATGATGAGGGCCGAAGACAGACCCACGGCACCGATGCAGGCTCCGCGGGAGGCGTCCACCAGGTTGCGACCAAGACCGCCGCTGCGTACATACGGCGTGGTGATGAAAGCCAGGGTCAATCCACTGCGCGCCAGCATCGGCGCCAGGAGCACGGCCATCCACGCCGAACGCGGCAAGCTGGCCAGGGCGGCGAACTTCAGCAGCAACAGCAACACGATCGTCACCACACCGGCCGGACCGCTACGCGGGTCCTTCATGATCTCCATCGTCCGAACGCGATCGCCAAGGCCGCCGACCCAGGCATCGGCACTGTCCGCCAGCCCGTCGACATGAAGCCCACCCGTGACGCCCACCCACACCAGCAGAATCAGCGCTGCCGACACCAACCGAGGAGTATCGCCCAATGCCGACTGCAGCCCACACAAGATGGCGCCGATCAGCAGACCCACCATCGGATACCACGCGAGCGAGTGCGCCTGTGCTGACTGATCCGAAAACGCTGATGCCGGTACTGGCACGCGGGTCAGAAAACCGATGGCGGCGAACAATCCCTGCATCACGCGGCTGTCGCCCCCGGCCAGCGCAGCGAATGGAGCGACGCGTGAGGTACGTCGATTCCGGCCATCTCGCCGTAGCTGCGCCCCTCGACCAGACAGCGCAGCAGCCTGATGACTCCGCCGTGGGTGATCACCAGGACTCTGCGATTGCCGCTTTCACTCACGATCTGATCCAGCGCCGCCGAAAGCCGGGATTGAAACGCGGCGAACGTTTCGGCTCCCGGCGGCGGGTCTGCCACCGGATCGGCCCAGAAGCGACCCAGCGCGGCGCCGTATTTCCGGTCGATGGTTTCGATCGGCACGCCCTGCCAGTCACCGAAATGGTATTCGGCCAGCCGCGCATCCAGCCGCAGCGGCAAACCGCGGATCCCGGCCAGTTCACTGGCAAACGCGGCGCAGCGGCTCAACGACGACGACACCACCTGATCCCACTGGTGACCTGCCACGGCTGCGCGCAACTGCGCCCAGCCGGTGTCGGTAAGGGGATCGTCGATCTGGCCGCGATAGCTGCGCTGGCCGGTGTCGCCATGGCGCAACAGCGCGATACTGACGCCGCTCATGCTTCGGAGACCCCGGCCTGGGCAAACGTGGCCATGTCGTTGTGCAAGCTGCAGGCGAGCCGCAACAGAGGCACCGCCAACGCAGCACCGCTGCCCTCACCCAGACGCAATCCCAGGTCTAGCAGAGGCCGCGCATCGAGCGCCGCCAGCACCCGCCGATGACCGCGTTCGTGCGAGCAATGGGCGAAGAACAACCACTGGCGGCAGCCGGGATTGATCCGCACGGCCGCCAGGGCCGCCACGCTGCTGATGAATCCATCCACCAGCACCGGCATGCCGTGCTGCGCAGCGGCGATATACGCACCGACCAGCGCCGCGATTTCGAACCCACCCAGGCAACGCAGTTGCTCGTCTGGCGTGGCGGCATCGGCGTGGCAAGCCAGCGCTAGTGCAATGACCTCGGCCTTGTGCGCGATGCCGGCCGCATCCAGCCCGGTGCCCGCTCCGCTCAACTCGGCAGGCGATTCCGCCAGCAGGGCACTGGCAAGTGCACTGGCCGAGGTGGTGTTGGCGATACCCATTTCACCACCGATGAAAAGCGTGGCGTCCGCGGCGGACGCTGCCCTCACGCTCTCCGCACCTGCGGACAGCGCCAGATCCATCTGTGCGGAGGTCATCGCCGGCTGCTGGCAGAAGTTGGCGCTGCACGGCGCAATGATCGCCCGCCGCACCCCGGCAATCTCGCCCGGATCGTTGACGGTGCCGAGATTGACCACCTCCAGCGTCGCGTCCAAAGCCTTCGCCAGCACGCTGATCGCCGCGCCCCCGCTGGCAAAGTTGCGCACCATCTCGCCCGTGACGACTTGCGGAAAGGCCGACACCCCTTCCGCTGCCACCCCATGATCAGCGGCAAAGACGGCTATCCATACCGTGTCCACTTCCGGTGCCACGCGATGCTGCAGCGCTGAAAGCCGGATCGCGGTCTCTTCCAGCACGCCCAGAGAGCCCGGCGGCTTGGTCAGTTTTTGTTGTCGCTCACGGGCGGATTCGGTGATCGTTGCATCGGGTTCGGCACAGGGTTCGAACAACCAGTCGTGGCTCATGGCAGGTTTCCTTTCAGGGCAAGCGGCAAACCGGCCGCAACAAAAATAACGCGATCACAGCGCTCTGCCAGCGCCTGGTGCAGCCAACCGGCCTCGTCGACAAAGCGCCGGCTGAGTTCACCCAGCGGGACTACGCCCAGACCGACTTCGTTGCTGACCAGCACCAGTTCGCCGGGGATGGTCGACAGACAGTCGAGGAAGCTTTCGCGCTCGGTGTGGAAGCGGGTACCGTCGACTTCACCGAGCAGATTGCTGAGCCACAGGGTCAGGCAATCCACCAACAGGCAGCGGTCGGCCCGCGCGCGTTGTCGCAAGGTGGCAGCGAGCGCCATCGGCTCTTCCACACAGCCCCAGGCTGCAGGTCGACGAGCGCGATGATGGGCGATTCGCTCGGCCATTTCGCCGTCACCCGGTTGCGCCGTCGCGATGTAAACAACCTCGCGTCCGCTGGCGGTAGCCAGCCGCTCGGCCAAAGCGCTCTTGCCCGAACGCGCACCACCGAGAATCAGACTTTGCATGACGCCTCCTGTCCCACCAGCCGATCCAGCGCCGCCGTGTCCAGATGTGCCTCCACGGCATCGGCGAGTCGCTCGATGCTGTGTTCGCGCAGCGCGTGGATGTCGACTGTCACGGCATCGCGTAAACCCGCCCAGCGCAAGAGCTCGGTCAGCGCGTGCGGCTGGTCGAACAGACCATGCAGATAGCTGCCAAGAATCTGGCCGTCGTCCGAGATCGCCCCATCGGCTTGACCGTCAGACAGCACACACAACGGACGCTCCATCGCTGCACCGGTACTCACGCCACAGTGGATCTCGTAGCCGCGCACCGCGGCGTTGCCCAAACTCAGGCGGCCATCGACCTGGCGCAGCTGCTTGTGTGAATCGAGGGTCGTTTCGAACGCGAGCCAGCCGAGACCGTCAATGGAGCCGGCGGCGCCTTCGATGCCGAGCGGATCGTGGATCGCCGCGCCCAGCATCTGCAGCCCGCCACAGATGCCGATGAGTTTGCCGCCGTAACGCAGGTGGCGCGCAATCAGCGGCTCCCAACCTTGCGAGCGCAGCCACGCGAGGTCGGCGCGGGTGGACTTCGAACCGGGCAATACGATCAGGTCGCAGGCCGGCGGCAGCTCGCCCGGACCAATGAAGTGCAGGTCTACTTGCGGGTGCGCACGCAGCGCATCGAAGTCGGTGTGGTTGCTGATCCGCGGCAGCGCCGGCACCACGATGCGCAACGAGGCTCCAGGCGTGGTCTCATGAGTACGGGGCAGCGCATCCTCGGCCTCCAGCTGCAAACCGTGCAGATACGGCAGCACGCCCAGCACCGGCTTGCCGGTTTCTTTTTCCAGCCAGTCCAGGCCCGGTTGCAACAGCGCCAGATCGCCGCGGAAGCGATTGATCACGAATCCGGCCACGCGCGCCCGTTCGGTGGGCGACAACAACGCCAGCGTACCGACCAGATGGGCGAACACGCCGCCGCGATCGATGTCGGCAATCAGGATCACCGGACAATCCACCGCCTCGGCGTAGCCCATGTTGGCGATGTCGCGATCACGCAGATTGATCTCTGCCGGGCTGCCGGCGCCCTCGACGATCACCGCGTCGTACTGCGTCAGCAATCGCTCGTGGGACGCCAGCACCGCCTGAAACGCCACGCGCTTGTAGTCGTGATAGCCGACCGCATCCAGATTGCCGATGGACTGTCCGTGCACGATCACTTGCGCGCCGGTGTCGCTGTTCGGCTTCAGCAGCACCGGATTGAAATCGATCTGCGGCTGCACGCGGCAAGCCTGCGCCTGTACCGCCTGGGCCCGACCGATCTCGCCGCCGTCGACCGTGACGGCAGAGTTGAGCGCCATGTTTTGCGGCTTGAACGGGGCCACTGACACACCCCGGCGCTGCAGCCAGCGACACAGCGCCGTCACCAGCGCGCTCTTGCCGGCGTCGGAGGTACAGCCCTGCACCATCAGCACGCGCGCCGTCATGCCAGCACCTCGGCCATCATCTCGATCAGCGCGGCATCCAGCCGTCCAAATGCGGCATCGTCACCGGGCAGGCCGAAGCGCAGGCTTGGCGGGGTATCGAACAAGCGGGTGAGGATGCCGCGCGATGCGAGATGGTGATGAAGCGTGGTGGCACGTTCGTCACGGCACCATTGGAACAACCCGCAACCGGCGCTCGATGGCAAACCGTGACGGGCGAGCATGTCAGCCAGTCGCGCGGCCACAAGCGGCAGACGCTGGCGCGCTTGTGCCTGCCAAGCGTGATCGGCGAGCGCGCGCTTCAGCACGTGCCGGGTCGGACCGCTCAGCGTCCATGGACCGAGGTGTTCGTGCAGCGCCTCCCGCAGCGAAGGATCAGCCGCCACGAACCCGGCGCGGGCGCCTGCCATGCCGAAAAACTTGCCGACCGAACGCAAAACGATCAGCCCCTCGCGTCCCGCATGCGGGCACAGACTGTGCTGCGGCGTCACATCCATGAACGCTTCATCCACCACCAGCCAGCCGCCGCGTGCCGCCAGCTGCTGGTGCAAGCGCAGCAACTGGCTGAGGTCCAGCAGATGCGCATCGGGATTGTTGGGATGAATCAGCACGATCACATCGAAGCGGCTCGCCGTATCCAGCAAGGTGTCGACCGATGCCAGCGTCACCGCATGGCCGGCGCGTTCCCACGCGTGCGCATGCTCGGCGTAACCGGGCGCCACCACGCCCACCTGCGACGCGGGGCGCAGCGTCGGCAACGCCTGTATCGCCACCTGCGAGCCGGCGACCGGCAACAGTTGGCGGGTGCCGTAGTAATCCGCTGCCACGTCGAGCAGCCCGTCGTCATCCTCGGGCAAGCGATGCCACGCGGTCGCCGGCACTTCCGGCACCGGCCACGGAAACGGGCTGATGCCGGTGGACAGATCCAGCCACTCGGCGGGAGCGATCCCGTGTTCATGAGCAGCGCGCAGCAGCCGCCCTCCATGCTCAAGCATGCTTCAGGCCCTCTCGCAGACATGCGGCCATTAACCCGATCAGCAGCCACACGCCGACGCCGCGACGGACCAGCGTGCAGGCACGAACGATGGTGTGCGCGTCGGGCAAGGCGCCCGCTCCAAGTTGAGGACGAGACGCCCACTGACCGTGATAGGGCGCCGCCCCGCCCAGGACCACACCCAGCGCACCGGCGCCGGCCGCCATCACCGGACCGGCGTTCGGGCTTTTCCACGCGCGTGCCTGCGTGCGCCAGCAGCGCAAGGCCAGCACGAACCGGCCCAGCGAGGCATACGTGAAGGCAGTCAGTCGCGCCGGGATCAGGTTGAGCACATCGTCGATACGCGCCGCAGCCCAGCCAAACCGTTGGTGGCGTGGCGTGCGGTAACCCCACATCGCATCGAGCGTGTTGGCCAGTCGATGCAGCAGTACGCCCGGCGCGCCCAGCAACGCAAACCAGAACAGCGAAGCGAACACCGCATCGCTGCCGTTTTCCAATACCGACTCGGTCGCGGCAGCGGCAACGTGTTGCCGGTCCAGCGACTGCACGTCGCGGCTGACCATTCGCCCGACCGCGACGCGCGCCGTCGCCAGATCGTGCGATTCCAGCGCTGACGCCACCGTCTGCGCGTGCTCGCCGAGACTGCGCAGGCCAATCGCCAGATACAGCACCACGGCGCTGACCGCGGCCGCGATCCACGGCGACATCGCGGCCATCGCCTGGGTCGCCCACCACATCAACGCCACCGGCGGCACGACCCCCAGACACCAGCACAACACGCCAGTGAAACGACGATCCGCATGCAGACGGCGCTCGATCGCCGTAGCCCAGCGACCGAACGCCACCAGCGGATGCGCTCGCCGCGGTTCGCCCAGACAAAGGTCGAGCAGCACGGCAGCCAGCATGCTCAACGCCGTGATCATGGCAAGAACAGCTTCAGCGCGGCGTCGGGATTCGACGGAAAATAAAAGTGCACGAAACTGGCGGTCATGCGCTGTCGGCGATAAACCGCTTCCTGACTCGGGCCCTTGTTCGGGTTCACCGCCAGCGCGACCGGCGTCACTGCGATATCCGCTTTCGCGTAGTGAAAACTGTGTCCGCGCAAATGACCTTCAGGCAGCTCCACGCCCTGCATCCCCAACGCCACAAGCCGCTTCTGCATCACCGCCGAGCCGCGCACGAGTCCAGCCATAGTTCCGGTTTCCCCCTCGACGTCGGTCAGCGTATCGAGCAGGAACAACAAGCCGCCGCACTCGGCCAGCATGGGCTTGCCCGCTTCGGCATGCGCTTTCAGATCCGCAACCAGATCGACCAGTTTCGACAGCGCTTGCAGATGAAGTTCGGGATAGCCGCCCGGCAGCCACACGGCGTCGCACGACGGCAAACGGTCGCCGGCCAGCGCGGAGAAGAACACCAGCTCCGCACCCGCCGTCCTCAACAACGCCAGATTGGCGGCGTAGATGAAACAAAACGCGGCATCACGCGCCACGGCAATACGCACACCGCGCAGTTCCACGCCCGGCTTGACCACCTGCGCGGCGGTGAATGCCACCGGCGGTGGCAGCGCGGTGGATGCGTGCTGCTCCCACGCATCGGCCAGCGCATCCAGTCGCGCGTCGATGTCGCCCAGTTCACCTGCCGACACTAGGCCGAGGTGCCGTTCCGGCAACGCCATGGTTGCATCACGCGGCAGTGCGCCCAGCCATTGCAGGTCCGCCGGCAGACTTTCGCGCAACAGCTTCGCGTGATACGCGCTGCCGATACGGTTGGCCGCCACACCGTAGACCCCCAGGCCCTCGCGATAGTGCGCCAGCCCGGCCGCCAGCGCGCCGAAGGTCTGCGCCATCGCCGAACCATCGATCACCGCCAGCACGGGCAACCCCAGCCGCTGCGCCAGGTCGGCGCTGGACGGATCGCCATCGAACAGTCCCATCACCCCTTCGATCAGGATCAGGTCCGCCTCCCCCGCCGCGTCGTAAAGTCGCTGACGTACATCCGCTTCGCCACCCATCCACAGGTCGAGCTGATGTACCGGCGCACCGCTGGCCCGCTCCAGCACCATCGGATCGAGAAAGTCCGGCCCGGTCTTGAACACGCGCACGCGTCGGCCTTGTCGCCGATGCCAGCGTGCCAGCGCCGCGGTGACGCTGGTTTTCCCCTGACCGGAAGCCGGCGCCGATACCAGCAAGGCGGGGCAATGGCGGGTGTCAGTCATAGTTCGATCCCGTTCTGTGCTTTTATGCCCGCTTCGAAGGCATGCTTGACCACGCGCATTTCCGTCACGGTGTCGGCGACCTCCACCAGCCCCGCGGGAGCGCCGCGACCGGTGATCACCACGTGCTGGTTTTTCGGTCGCGCGGCCACGGCGTCGAGCACCTGATCGAGCGTGACGTACCGCTTGACGAGGGCAATGTTCAACTCGTCGAGCAGTACAAAATCCAGCGCCGGGTCCGACAGCATCCGTGCGGCTACCTGCCACGCCGCCTGCGCCGCGGCGATGTCGCGTGACTTGTCCTGGGTTTCCCAGGTGAAGCCCTCGCCCATCACGTGATATTCAAGGCGATCTGCAAACGCCTCACCAAACTTGCGGAAGAAGAGGTCCTCGCCCGTGGTAAAGCTGCCCTTGATGAACTGCACCACGCCGCACTGGAAACCATGCCCCAGCGAGCGCGCCAGCATGCCGAAGCCGGACGAGCTCTTGCCCTTGCCGTTACCGGTATTCACCACCAGCACGCCGCGGTCGATGGTGGCGCGGGCGATCTTGCGATCGACCAGCGCCTTCTTGCGCAGCATCCGCTCGAGGTGACGCTCTTCGGGCGTCAGCTCGATACCGGCACCGTGGATCTCGCCGCCGCTCATGCCCGCGTCGCCGAGTGGGTCGGCAACCTGCGCATGGCCCAGCCGACCAAGGCATGACAAGCCACGCCGGCACCGACATAGCCGGCCAGCGTGCCCAGCTTCTGTGGGTAGTAGTGCACGACACGCAAAGCGAACCCGCCCAGCGTGGGCGCCGGATAACGGCCCGAGAAAAAGTAGAAGCCGCCGCCGGAAAGCACATACGCCACCAGCGTGGCCACGAGCAGCACCAAAAGCAGCCGAACGATGCCGGCCAGATCCACTGAATGCCAACGCGCGTATATTCGCCCGGCCAGCCAGAGGCTGGCGTACGCTGCCAACAGGATCCAGTATGCCGGCGAGATGCACCACTGGCCAACGGTGCCGGCGACCAGGCTGCCGAAATCAAGCAGCGACGCCAGCACGAATAGCGCAGGGAAAATCCAGCGTGGCCGCAGCATCAGCCCAGCCAGGAAGAACACCGCCCACGACGCACTCGGCAAGACATTCACGCTGACCACGTGCTGTCCGCGCGTGCAGATCATCAGCAATGCCAGCGCCACCGCAGTGACCCATTGCGCGGGCAGTGCACGCAGCGGCAGCGTGGAAAAAACGGAAGACGATTCGGACATGACGGTTCCCATGAAGTGATGCTCAGAGATGGTTCGGCGACACAGTGGCGACACGCCGGTGGATCACGCGCGCCAGCACGGCATGCAGCGCCAGCGCGACCGCGATATAGGCCATCGTGGTGCGCACGAACAGCGGGCCCCATTGCCACAGCCTTGCCACGTACTGGGATACGTTGGGCTCGGGGTAACGCCCGCCGAGCCAGTAGAACGAGCCGTTGGAAATCCCGAATGCCACCGTGGCGCTGATCAGCGCCACGCCAAACGCGAGCGCGAACGAACCGGCCGTGGCCTCAAGATGACGGGCGTAGAGCCGACCCCCGTACCAGAGTGCCGCGTAGGACAGCGGCAGAAAGGCATAGGCCGCCGTGATGCAGAAATCACTGTTGCCGGCATAACCGACCGAAGCCCAGTCCACTCCGACGGCCAGCGCCAGCATCAGCACGAACAGCCGATGTCGGCGCAGGTAGAGCCCGCCAAGAAAGAACACGGCCATCGACGCATCCGGCAAGTGGATCAGGCTGCCCAGATGGTGGAAGCGCGTCGCCACCATCACCACGGAGAGCGAGGTGAGCAACATGATCGATACATCACGTGACAGGGGTTTCATGGCAGGCTCCGGTGAAGGCTCAGCGGCTGGGTCGATAGTTGACGGTGAACAGATAGTTGCGACCGGGCTGGTGGTAATAGCGTGCGGTTTCGTAATGACGATCGAACACGTTGTTGAATGACAGGCGCAAATTCCAGTCGGCGCTCACGCGGTAGCCAAGTCGAATATCAGTCAGCGCATAGCCGCCGAGGCGATTGCGATTGGCGAGGTCGTCGTAGCGTTCTCCAGCGGCGAACACGCTTCCGCCGAGAGAGAAGTCGCCGACACGTCGATCAAGGTCGATCCGCGCGCTGCGGCGTTCGCGCCTTGGCAGCAGATTGCCGTCGTTGCTGCCCGTGGCGGCGTCGCGGGGATCAAGCCAGGTCGCCGTCGCGCGCCAGATCCATTCGCCCAGCCGGACGTCCGTCGATGCCTCCACGCCACGGATGTGCGCGCGATCGATATTGGCCGGCCCCTGGGTCGCGGCGTCGTAGGCGATCATGTGGGTGATGCGTGTATCGAAGACGCTCAGCAACCAGTGCCCGCGCTGATGGCTTCCACGCAGGCCCAGTTCGGCGCTGTGCGACGTCTCCGGTTGCAATTCGGCATTGCCGTAGCCGGGGTAATACAGCTCGTTGAAGGTGGGCGCTTTGTACGCAGTGCCGTAACTGGCCGTGACCCGCAAGGCGTCGGTGAAATCCCAGCCCCACAACACGCTGCCGGTGGTCTTGCCGCCGAACTGGCTGTTGTCGTCGCGGCGCACGCTGGCTTGCACCGACTGCTTGCCAAAACTCTGCTGCCATTGCCCGAATACACCGTGATTGATGCGGTGGTCGACGGCGTAGACGGTATCGCTGTCCACCCGATCGCGCTGCCAGTCGTAGCCCAGGCTGACGAGCCCGCCCCAGACGCCGAGATCCGCCTGCAGCGAACCCAGATCGCGACGGGTATCGAAATTGCCGACGTAGACGCGCTCCAGATAGTTGTCGCTCAGGTCATCGCCCTGACCGACGCTGGCACTGATCGACATATTCTTGGCCGGCGTATAGCGCAGACGTGCGCCGGCGAGCTGCGATACCGTTTCCGCCATGTCCGTGCTGCTGCCGTCGTACGCGTTGCGCCCTTCTGCGCGAAACAGGTGCAGCTCCCCGTCCCAGGCGTCGCTGAAACGGTAGCCGCCCTGCGCACTGAGCGAGTTGTTGCGGTAGCCGTCGCGATCGGCATTGATGGCCGAACAGCCGCCGCCGGTCAGCGGCTTGCAACGGCTGACATTGATGCCGTCGGTGTGCTCGTGCGCGGCGCTGAGCGCATACCAGCCCTTGCCGCTGCGTCCGGCGAATCCCGCGCTCAGGCGTTGCTCGTCGTCACTGCCGATGCCGAAGCTGGCATAAGGCGAGAAAGCGCCCTCGGGGCGGCGGGTGAAAATCTGGATGACGCCACCGATCGCATCCGAGCCATACAGGCTGGAAAATGGCCCGCGCACGATCTCGACCCGTTCGATCTGGTCAACTGGAATGTCCTGGATCGAGGCGGTGCCGCTGGTGGCCGATCCCAACCGCACACCATTGACCAGTACCAGCACATGATCGGACTCGGTGCCGCGCAGAAAGATCGAGGTCGACTTGCCCGGACCGCCATTGTTGGCCAGCGACAGGCCCGGCGTGCCGCGTAACAGGTCGAGCAACGAGTTCGGTTGCAGCCGGTCGATCGTCGCGCGATCGATCACGGTGACGGCAGCCAGCGTCTGCTCCTGCGTCTGCGCCGTGCGGCTGGCGGTCACCACCATCTGATCGAGGTCAGTGGCACCCTCGGCCGCAATGGCCTGGGAAAAAACAGAAAATAGCAAAACAGCCAGAAAATACTGGCGCAAAAACGCGTGGCGAAACGACACGTAAAGTGCTCCTTTGGCCGCACCAACCCGTGCGGCACCGATGAGGGTGCGACAGGCGGCAAAGGAGGCTTGGCGGCAACACGCAAGGCATGGCCCCCATGACATCGCCCACCGCATGTCTGGTCATACCCGTGGCCGGTCTCCGGGCTTGCGGACGAAGACGTGACGTCTTCCGGATCGACGCCTTCCCATGCATGACGCACAGTGGCTTGATGTCGATTCGACGGTCATCGAAGACCGTGGTCCGCCCACCGTTGCGGGGGCAGCTCCGGAATTGGCATGGGTGTAACCACACGCACGCCGCACCGGATTCCCGTTTCAACCACCGACCAGGTCGGCAGTCACCTCAGGCAGTAGGCATGGTAGTGCAGATATGGCACAGGCACCACGATAACCGTCTCGCCGGGACATGGCGCCGCGTGCGATTCGCCGCTGACCGACGGCCCGAGCGTACGAGATGCGTTGCGAAATCCCGTTTTTTTTGAAAAGCCATTTCCCGCAGATCCAGACGGTCACTCGGCAGGAGGAGACAGAGCGAAACGCCGGAAAAAAACGGCCACGCCCATGGCGCAGCCGCTTTCCCCGCTATCGACTCATCATGCGGTCATCCCGCCTGGAAGGCGAGATGACCATTCTCGACGGCCACCTTGATCGTGGCACCTGGCGGATAGCGCCCCTCGAGTAGCTCCCTTGCCAACGGATTTTCCAGTTGTTGCTGAATGGCACGCTTCAACGGCCGTGCGCCATAGACTGGATCGAAACCGACGTTGCCAAGCAGCGTCATCGCTTCGTCACTGACCTCCAGCTTCAACTGGCGCTCGGCCAACCGCTTCTCCAGGTATTGCAGCTGGATACCGGCAATAGCGCGGATCTGGCGCCGGTCCAGCGGGCGGAATACCACCAGTTCGTCCAGCCGGTTGATGAACTCCGGTCGGAAGTGCGCCTGCACCACGCCGAGCACGGATGCCTTCATCTGGGTGTACTGCTCCTCGGCGTCGTCTCCCTCGCTGTTCTCCGCGGCGTCCTGGATCATCTGCGAGCCGAGATTGGAGGTCATCACGATGACGGTGTTGCGGAAGTCCACCGTGCGTCCCTGGCCATCGGTAAGGCGACCGTCGTCGAGCACCTGCAGCAGGATATTGAACACGTCCGGATGCGCCTTCTCCACCTCGTCGAGCAGGATCACGCTGTATGGACGACGGCGGACGGCCTCGGTCAGATAGCCGCCCTCTTCGTAGCCGACGTAGCCCGGAGGCGCACCAACGAGGCGGCTCACGGAGTGCTTCTCCATGAACTCGCTCATGTCGATGCGTACCATCGCGTCGGTGGTGTCGAACATGAACTCGGCCAGTGCCTTGCATAGCTCGGTCTTGCCCACGCCGGTGGGACCAAGAAACAGGAACGAGCCATTCGGCCGATTGGGGTCGGAAAGGCCGGCCCGCGAGCGACGGATGGCGTCGGACACGGCATGCACCGCCTCGTCCTGACCGACCACGCGCTTGTGCAGGTCGTCCTCCATGTGCAGCAGCTTTTCGCGCTCGCCCTCGAGCATCTTGCTGACCGGAATGCCGGTCCAGCGAGCGACCACCTCGGCGATTTCCTCGGCGGTAACCTTGTCCTGCAGCAGCTTGAAGTCCTGCGTTTCCGCCGCCTGTGCCGCGGCGAGCTGCTTCTCCAGTTCCGGCAGCTGGCCGTACTGGATCTCACTCATCCTGGCGTAATCCTGCTTGCGCTGGGCCGCCTCCATGTCTTGATGCGCCTGCTCGATCTGTTCCTTGACCTTGGTCACACCCTGCAGCGCGGCCTTCTCCGACTTCCATATCTCGTTGAGATCGGAGAACTCGCGCTCCAGTTTCTCGATGTCGGATTCCAGATCGGCGAGACGCTGCTTCGATTCGCTGTCCTTCTCCTTCTTCAGCATCTCGCGCTGAATCTTGAGCTGGATCAAGCGGCGCTCGAGGCGATCGAGCTCCTCCGGCTTGGAATCGATTTCCATGCGGATGCGCGAGGCAGCCTCGTCCATCAGATCGATCGCCTTGTCCGGCAGCTGGCGGTCGGAAATATAGCGGTTGGACAGGGTGGCGGCGGCGACGATGGCCGGATCGGTGATCTCGACGCCGTGATGCACCGCGTAGCGCTCCTTCAGCCCCCGCAGGATGGCGATGGTGTCCTCCACCGAGGGCTCGCCCACGAAGATCTTCTGAAAGCGCCGCTCCAGCGCGGCGTCCTTCTCGATGTACTGACGATACTCGTCCAGCGTGGTGGCGCCGATGCAGTGCAACTCGCCACGCGCCAGTGCGGGCTTGAGCATGTTGCCCGCGTCCATTGAACCTTCGGCCTTGCCCGCGCCGACCATGGTATGCAGTTCGTCGATAAACAGGATCACCTGCCCTTCCTGCTTGGACAGATCGCTAAGCACCGCCTTCAGCCGCTCCTCGAACTCGCCGCGAAACTTGGCGCCGGCAATCAGCGCACCCATGTCCAGAGATAGCACGCGACGCCCCCGCAGACCCTCCGGCACTTCGCCCTTGATGATGCGCTGGGCCAGCCCTTCGACGATGGCGGTCTTGCCCACGCCAGGCTCGCCGATCAGCACCGGATTGTTCTTCGTGCGCCGCTGCAGTACCTGGATGGTGCGGCGGATTTCCTCGTCACGACCGATCACGGGATCGAGCTTGCCCTTCTCGGCGCGCTCGGTGAGATCAATGCAGTATTTCTCCAGCGCCTGACGCTGCTCCTCGGCATTCTCGCTCTGCACTTTCTCGCCACCACGCAGTTTCTCGATGACCGATTCGAGGTTCGGTTTTGTGGCGCCGGCCGCCTTCAAAGCCGCGCCCAGCTCGCCCTTGTCGTCCAGCGCCGCCATCACAAACAGCTCGCTGGCGATGAATTGGTCGCCCCGCTGCTGCGCCAGCTTGTCGGTGAGGTTGAGCAAGCGGGTCAGGTCGTTGCCGACGTTGATATTGCCCTCCTGCCCACTCACCTTGGGCAGCCGCTCAAGCATGTCATTGACACGCTGTTTCAGCACCGGAACGTTGACCTGCGCCTGGGTCAGCATGGGTCCGGTCGAACCGCCTTGCTGATTGAGCAGCGCCGCCATCACGTGGACCGGCTCGAGCATGTTGTGATCGCCGCCAACAGCCAGCGACTGGGCGTCGGCCAGCGCCTGCTGGAACCGGGAGGTCAGTTTGTCCATCCGCATGCGTTTTCCCCATCTGAAGGATTGACGGAAGATCGGTCAATCCGGAAAAGATGCGGACCGGTTGCCGTGATTCAAGTTGAAGACTCTGCAAAGAGTCATTTTTCACATCATGCTTGTTAGCTTGAAGACGATGCCTCCCTCAGAAGCCACCGTGAAGTCACCATTGGCCGAACCACCGTTACCCGGTCAAGGTTCGCAGTGGGCCGTGCTGCTCGATATCGATGGCACCCTGCTGGAGTTCGCCGACGATCCCCGAGCGGTGCTGGTCGCCCCCTCTTTGCTGATCTTGCTGCACGATCTGCATCGCGCGTTGAATGGGGCATTGGCATTGGTCAGCGGTCGCGGACTGACGGATATTGATCGGCTGTTTGGACGGACGCACTGGGCCGCCGCCGGCTTGCACGGTCTTGAATTGCGCCATGCAGATGGCAGTTTTCGCCGCAAGAATCTGACACCCGTCAGCGACCAGGTACGGATGCGCAAGGAAGCTGGCGCGCTCGCTGCGCAATTCGGCGGACTTCAGCTGGAGGACAAAGAGCAGGTGGTCGCCCTGCATTGCGGCAAGGACGAAGGGAAACTGGCCGCGTTGCAGGTAGCGGCCAGGGTATTGCTGCCGCACTTGCCCGGTTACGAATTGCAATCGGGCAAACAAATGCTGGAGTTCAAGCCGACGGGGATGAACAAGGGACAAGCCGTGCGGGAACTGCTCCGCCACTCGCCGTTTGCTGGTTGCAAGCCGGTCTATCTGGGGGACGATCTCACCGACGAGCATGCCTTTATACGGATCAACAGCGCGCGTGGCATCAGCGTCCGCGTCGGCGGCCGGGAACCCACCCGTGCCCACTACACCGTCGCGGGCCCCGAAGCGGTAGAAAGCTGGCTTCATCATGTTCTGCTCAGCCTGCCCAGCGGTCCTTCCAAAAAGCACCCCATACGCCCGTCTTGAACGGTCGCTTCTCACCGCTGCATCACGGACCGTGCAGGCGATGATGAATCGCGAGCGGCCCGTAACCCCTACTTGAGCCAGATCAGACTGGCAAGGCGACCGCTGGCGTTGCCGTCGCGTCGGTAGGAGTAGAAACGCGGATCGGTCAGCGTGTCGAAACCGCCGCCGTAAACGCGGCCCACACCGGCTGAGGCAAGGCGCTGGCGTGCCAGAGCAGCCAGATCACATAACCAGTGATCGGCACGCGTGGCCACGAAGCACTCAGCGGCGCCGGGATGACGGTCGATGAAGGCAGCCCGGACTTCTGCACCGACTTCGTATGACGCCGCCCCAATACACGGCCCCAGCCATGCCATCAGTCGCGCCGGCGCGGTGACCAGCTGGGAAATCGTCGCTTCCAGCACGCCGTTGGCCATACCTCGCCAGCCGGCATGAGCCGCGGCGATTTCACTCCCATCCTCGGCACAGAACAACACCGGCAGGCAGTCAGCCGTGAGGATCGAAAGTACGGTGCCCGAGATACGCGATACCGCAGCGTCCGCATGCGGCTCGCTTGTGGTCGACAACGGCCCGAGTTCGGCCACGCCGATACCATGCACCTGATGCAGCCAGCGCGGCGCAGTCGGCAAGGCCAGTACCTGTTGCAGCGCACCGCGATTGGCCATCACCGCCTCGGTCAGATCGCCACAGCGCAGACCGAGGTTGAAACATTCATACGGTGACATCGAAATGCCCGGACCGTGCCGTGTGGTTGCGGCCGCATACACCGATGGCGGGGCCGGCCAGTCGGGAAAAATCCAGGTTTCGGTCATGGCAGAAGGCGTCAAGCAGAAGTCACAGAGCATCGCATAGGCGCAAGCGTGGTTTCATCCTCTCGCACCTGTCCGGCCTCAATAGTGGTCAGATCCGTGTTCGACGAGATCGGCACGTAAGGCCTCGATCAGCACCCGCTGGTCGTCCGGCCGCTCGGCGCTGAACGACAGCGATTCGCCTGTGACCGGATGATTGAAGGCCAGCTTTTCGGCATGCAGCGCCTGCCGCCGGAACCCCCGCAATGTCGCAATCAGCTCGGCCGAGGCGCCCTTGGGCAGCTTCAGACCACCGCCGTAGAGTGGGTCGCCGATCAGCGCGTGACCGATATGGGCCATGTGCACACGAATCTGGTGGGTCCTGCCGGTTTCCAGCTGACATTGCACCAGACTGTGCGCGCGAAAACGTTCACGCAGACGGTAATGGGTGACCGCACGTTTGCCGTCTTCCTCGTCACGCACGGCCTGGCGCAGGCGATCGCCGATGTGACGCCCCATCGGCTCATCCACAGTCCCGCCCGAAACCATCGTGCCCAGCACCACGGCCTCGTACTGGCGCTCCACTTCGTGCCGCGAAAGCAGATCGACCAACGCGGTGTACGTGGGCAAAGTGCGCGCCACCACCATCAAGCCGGAGGTGTCCTTGTCCAGGCGGTGCACGATGCCGGCACGCGGCAATTCGGCAAGTTTCGGATCATGGTGCAACAGTCCGTTGAGCAGCGTACCGGCCGGGTTGCCAGCGCCCGGGTGCACCACCAGTCCCGCTGGTTTGTTCAGCACCAGCAGGTCGTCATCCTGAAAAACGATTTCCAGTTCGATGTCCTCAGGCGCGCTGGTCACCTCGGTTTCCAGCTCCACCTCCAGCCGCACCTGTTCGCCACCGCGCAGCAGTGCCCTGGGCTGGGCCTGCTCGCCGTTCAGCGTCACCGCGCCCGCCTTGATCCAACCACTCAGGCGCGAGCGGGAATAATCGGGGAACATCTCGGCCAAAGCCTGGTCGAACCTGCGTCCTGCCGCGGTCAACGGTACCTCGGCCTCGTGCCGGATCGTGGTCATGCAGTGCCCCGCGGGTGGCGGTCGGTTTCGGCTATCATGCCTTTTCGTTCAAACATTCTGAATTTTTTCCCATGCGTGTAATCAAGTTGCCGATGTCCCAGTTGCCTGTCCTGCGAATGCTGGCCGTGCTCGCGCTCATCCTGGTGGTGAGCGGATGTTCGATGTTCAAGTCCAAGCAAAGCATCGACACCATGCCGGTCGGCGCCCTGTACAACAAAGCGCACGACTCGCTGCAAAACGCAGATTACGCCGATGCCACCAGGGCCTATCAGCGCCTGATCGCGCGTTTTCCCTCAGGGAACTACAACGAGCAGGCCCAGCTGGATCTGGCCTATTCACAATACAAGGACAACCAGCCGGATGACGCATTGTCCACGATCAACCGCTTCATCAAGACGTTTCCGGCCAACAAGCATGTGGATTATGCCTATTACCTGCGCGGCCTGATCAATTTTGATCGCACCAGCGGCGTGATCGAGCGGTTCGTCAAGCGCGACGGCGAACAGAGCCGCCGGGACCAAGGCTACAACCTTCAGGCCTTTGATGATTTTTCTGAGTTGTCCCGCCGCTTTCCGGACAGCGCATACAGCGCCGATGCCCGCCAGCGCATGATTTACCTGCGCAACGTGCTGGCTCAGTATGAGATCAACGTCGCCGAGTTTTACCTGCGCAACAGGGCGTACATTGCCTCTGCGGATCGTGCGCAGTACGTGATCGAGCACTATCAGCAGGCGCCGCAAGCCGGCGATGCGCTGGCTATCCTCACCCGCAGTTACCTGGCGCTGGAACGCGACAAGCTTGCCGACAAGACCCGTCAAGTGCTGGCATTGAACTACCCTGATCACCCGTATCTGAAGGACGCCAAATGGCCACATGGCCCGTCTTTCGTCCGCAAGCTGGTGCCGTTCTCAGGACATCACTGATCACCTTCCGATGGCAGAAAAAGCCGGCGATATCGCCGGCTTTTTTGTGGCCGCTTCAGAAAGCCCGCAGCGTCTTCGGGCATACGCCTGAGGTTGCTTAATCACTGGCTTCAAAACCCATCGCTTGAGGGTCAGCGCCATCCCGACGTGATGGGATAGCGGCGTTCCCGACCGAAAGCCCGGGTCGTGACGCGCGGCCCTGGAGCCGACTGTCGGCGCTTGAACTCGTTCAGCAGCACCAGCCGCACCACCCGACTGACGGTGTCGGCATGGAAACCCTGCGCCACGATCTCAGCCTGAGACAGCTCGCCTTCGATGAAACGGGCCAGGATGGCGTCCAGCTCATCGTAAGGCGGCAGTGAATCCTGGTCGGTTTGATCGTCGCGCAACTCGGCCGATGGCGGCCGTTCGATCACCGCTGCAGGAATGACATCGGCGGAATTTACCCGCGCCGCGTGCGCATTGCGCCAGCGCGAGAGTCGATAAACCACGGTCTTGTAGACATCCTTGAGCGGCGCATAAGCACCGCACATGTCGCCATACAGGGTCGCGTAACCCACCGCCATCTCGCTCTTGTTGCCCGTCGCCAGCAGCAGACGGCCATGCTTGTTGCTCAACGCCATCAGCATGACGCCACGGATGCGCGACTGCAGGTTCTCCTCGGTGGTGTCGGCCGCCTTGCCGGCAAATGCTGGGGTCAAAGCGTTGACGAACGACTCATAGGTGGCCTCGATATCGATCACGTGATAGTCCACACCGAGCTGTTCGGCTTGGGCACGAGCACCGTCGAGCGACAGCTGCGAGGTATATCGGGTCGGCATCATGACGGCGGTGACCCGCTTCTGGCCCAGCGCATCGACTGCCAGTGCCAGCGTCAGTGCCGAATCGATACCACCTGAAAGACCCAGCAGCACACCGTCGAAGCCGTTCTTGTCGATATAGTCGCGGATGCCACGTACCAGCGCCGCGTAAAGCGTTGCCTCGATCGAGCCGTCTGCCGCGACGGGCCAATTTTCCGCGGACAGGCGGCGGCTGGCCGGATCGAACTCGGCCCACAACAAGTCGTCGACAAAGGCGGGCGCGCGCGCGGCGACCGAGCCATCGCCATGGATCAACAGCGACGCGCCATCGTAGACGACCTCGTCCTGGCCACCGACCATGTTGACGTAGGCGACGGCGCAACCGGTTTCGCGCGCCCGCGCGCTCAGCACGGCCTCGCGCTCCGCCTGCTTGGCCGCATCCCAAGGCGACGCGTTGATCACCAGCAGCAGCTCCGCACCCGCGGCTGCCGCGCGCGCAGCGGGCTCGGGTTCCCACACGTCTTCGCAGATCAAGAGGGCGATGGTGACGCCGTCGATCACGCTGGTCACGGTGCCATGACCGGGGCGGAAATAGCGCTTGTCGTCAAACACCCCGTAGTTCGGCAGCGCCTGCTTGTGCGCCGTGCACTCGATCTGGCCTTCGCGCAGCAGGCTGGCGGCATTGAACACCTCGCCCTCACTGTGAGGATGACCGACGACTGCGGCAATCCCATGTGTCGTGGTGGCCAGGGCGTTCAGCTCAGCATGACAGGCGGCAAGAAAGCTCGGTCGAAGCAACAGGTCTTCCGGTGGGTAGCCACTCAGGGCGAGCTCGGGAAAGGCCACCAGGGCGGCGCCGCCCGTGCGAGCCTGGGCAATCAGATCCCCTATCCGCGCAGCATTGGCCGCCACCGCACCGACTGGGAAATCGAACTGGGCCAGCGCCAAACGCAGCGTTGCCATGGATGTTGCTCCAGAAAAGACAAAGGCCGCGACGAATCGCGGCCCTTGCATTTTAAAGCACGGCGGACTGGATCACAGCGTCGCCGAGCAACGAGTCTATCGGGCTTTGGTGGTCGCGGCGAGAATTCGGCTGTTTGAGGACAGATTCCTGACGATTCTTGGCCCATAGCGGTTCTGTGGACCAGGAATCGGCAGGGATATGGACCGCACAGGCGCATTCGCAGACCGGCTAACCAGAGTCCGACAGACTCCTGAGTGTTACGACTTACTTCATCAGCTTGGCGAGTGCCTTGCCCAGATCGGCCGGCGACTTCACCGTGGTGACGCCCGCCTTCTCCAGCGCGGCGAACTTGGCTTCCGCCGTGCCCTTGCCGCCGGAGATGATCGCGCCGGCATGGCCCATGCGCTTGCCCGGAGGGGCCGAGGCACCGGCGATGAAGGACACCACCGGCTTGGTCACGTACTCGGCGATAAACTCAGCCGCGTCTTCCTCGGCCGAACCACCGATTTCGCCGACCATGATGATGCCTTCGGTCTGCGGATCGTCCTGGAACAGCTTGAGACAGTCGATGAAGCTCAGACCGTTGATCGGATCGCCGCCAATGCCGATGCAGGTGGACTGGCCGAGGCCTTCATTGGTGGTCTGGAACACCGCTTCATAGGTCAGCGTGCCCGAACGCGACACGATGCCGACCTTGCCCGGCATGTGAATGTGACCGGGCATGATGCCGATCTTGCATTCGCCCGGGGTGATGATGCCGGGACAGTTCGGCCCGATCAGCACGGTTTCCGGGTGCTGCGCCAGCACGTTCTTGACGCGCAGCATGTCCAGCACGGGAATGCCTTCGGTGATCGCCACGATCACCTTGATGCCGGCATCGATGGCTTCGAGAATCGAGTCGGCCGCGAACGGCGGCGGCACGAAGATCACCGACGCGTCGGCGCCGGTTTCCAGCACAGCTTCATCGACCGAGTTGAACACCGGCAGGCCGATGTGCTCCTTGCCGCCTTTGCCCGGGGTAACGCCACCGACGATGATGGTGCCGTAGTCGATCGCCTGTTCGGCGTGGAAGGTGCCCTGCTGGCCGGTAAAGCCCTGCACCAAAACCTTGGTTTTCTTGTTGACCAAAACGCTCATTGATATGTCCCGTATTTTGTAGGAGCGCACCCTGTGCGCAATGCTCTTGCTGTGCGCGTTGCTCTTGCTGTGCGCGATGAAAAGCATCGCGCACAGGGTGCGCTCCTACAGGATGGTTATTGGGCCGCAGCCACGGCTTTCTGCGCCGCGTCGTTGAGATCGTCTGCCGGCGTGATCGCCAGACCGGAGTTGGCCAGCAGTTCGCGGCCCTGATCCACATTGGTGCCCTGCAGGCGCACCACCACGGGGATTTTCAGGCCGACCTCCTTGACCGCGGCGATGATGCCCTCGGCGATCAGGTCGCAGCGCACGATGCCGCCGAAGATGTTGACCAGGATGCAGCGCACCTTGTCCGAGGACAGGATCAGCTTGAACGCCTCGGTCACGCGCTCCTTGGTGGCGCCGCCGCCGACGTCGAGGAAGTTGGCCGGCTCACCGCCCGCCAGCTTGATGACGTCCATGGTGGCCATCGCCAGGCCGGCACCGTTGACCATGCAACCGATCGTGCCATCCATCGTCACGTAGTTCAGGTTGTTCTGCACCGCGGCCGCTTCGGCGGCGTCTTCCTGGGTCAGATCGCGCATGGCGGCAAGATCGGGATGACGGAACTCGGCGTTGTCGTCGGAGTTGACCTTGCCATCGAGCGCGGCAAGGTTGCCGTCCTCCAGCACGGCGAGCGGGTTGAGCTCGACCAGGGCCAGATCTTTCTCGTTGAACAGCTTGAACAGGCCCAGCATGATCTTCGTCAGCTGATTGACCTGCTTGCCGTTGAGGTCCATCGCAAAACCCAGCTGGCGGCACTGGTACGGCTGCAGACCTTCGACGAAATCCACCACGATGGTGTGGATGTCTTCCGGCGAGTCCTTGGCGACCTGTTCGATGTCCACGCCGCCATGCTTGGAGGCGATGAACGAGATCGACTTGCTGTCGCGATCGGTGAGGATCGACAGGTACAACTCGCGCGCGATGTCGGTGGCATCGGTCACCAGCACCAGGTTGACCGGCAGCGCACGGCCGGCGGACTGGTAGGTTTCCATGCTGGTGCCGAGCATGGCCTTGGCCGCGGCATGCACATCGTCAAAGCTGCGGCAGAACTTGACACCACCGGACTTGCCGCGGCCACCGGCATGAATCTGGGCCTTGACCATCCATTGGGAACCGCCCAATGCCTTGGCGGCATCGACGGCAGCATCGGGGGAACTGGCGACCTTGCCCGGCGGAACGGCAATGCCGTATTGCGCGAACAGTTCTTTGGCCTGGTATTCGTGGAAATTCATTCGATACCTCGAGCGAACGGAGAAACTTGTGGCGGCCGCACACGTGCGGAACGCGTGGGTCAAGAGATCGGACGGCGGAGTTACGCGCTACCGGAACTGCAGTGCGCTGCCACCGGAGGTGACAAAAACTGCGCAATACGGCCGCCTATTTTCGCGGAAGCGGGCCGCAATGGAAAGGGCAACCGGAATCAATGGTCGAAAAGGCCCGGTTTTAAGCCTTCCTGCGCCACGGCAGAGCCGTAGTTCGCCCTCTATACTTGCCAGAAATGGACAAGGAGTGCACCGCCACGTGTCAAGCACACCGCCTTTCACGACAGCGCCAGCGTCGATTGCAAGCAACGCAACCATTCGCCACGAGTTGTCGTTTCTCAACATATTCCGTCTGATTCAGGCCCTGGTCTACGTCGCGCTGGCGTTCAGTCCGCCCGGACTGGGCTGGCCGGAACAGGACACTCCCAACTTTGCCCACGGCGTCGCCGCGGTCTACCTGGTCTTTGCGCTGATCGCCTTGCTGCTCAATCGTCGCAGCGTGGGGTACGCAAGGGCCGTGGCGTCAGCGACCCTGGTGGTGGACATCGCCGCGGCCGTACTGGCGATTTCGGCGATGCACGATGCTCGGATCGGCATTGCCATGATGCTGGCGGTAAATCTCAGCGCCGGTGCACTGATCCTGCCGCTGCGGCTTTCCAGCTTTTTTGCCGCGCTGGCGACCCTGGGCATTCTTGGCCATACCTTTTTCGGTGTATCCACAAGCAATAATCCGGGCGATCGGGATCTGCTCGAAGCTGCGCTGTTCGGTCTCGCCTACTTCGCCAGTACCACGCTGTGCCACGTTCTGGGCAGGCAGTTGCGCGCCACCGAGGCTCTTGCCGAACAACGCAGCACTGATCTGGCAAATCTTTCGCAGGTCAACGAGCTGATCATCCGGCGCATGAAAACGGGTGTGCTGCTGGTCGACGACGCCAACCGCATCCATCAGATCAACGAATCGGCATGGATGCTGATGGGCAACCCCGGCGCCGACCAGCGCGACCTCGGCCAGCTGGCACCCGAACTGTCGCGACGGCTGTATCACTGGATGACCTCCGGCAAGCTGGATGAAACCGCCACCCAGCTGGCCGATGGCGTGCCCGAAGTGGTGCCGCGCTTCAGCCGGCTGGCACCGAACGACGATTCACACGTGCTGATTTTCCTCGACGACACCTCGCTGCTGTCACGCCGCGCCGAGGAACTGACGCTGACCTCGCTGGGGCGGCTGTCCGCGTCGATCGCCCACGAGATCCGCAATCCGCTGGCGGCGATCCGTTACTCCGCCCAGCTGCTGGCCGAATCACGAAGCATGGACAGCACCGACCAGCGCATGGTCGAAATCATCAACAATCACTGCATCCGACTCAACGAGATCATCGAGAACATCCTGCAATTGTCGCGGCGCGAACGCTCACGCCCGGAAACGCTCGACCTCGGTCACTGGGCGCATGGCTTTGTCGAGGAATACAGCCAAGGCAACGATCTCGGCGCCGACTCGCTGCGTGTGATTGCCAACAGCCATGTGCCGGTGGCGGCGGTTGCCGATCCCCAGCAATTGCAGCAAGTGGTGTGGAACCTGGTGCAGAACGCCCTGCGCTACGGCCGCATGCCGGGCGAACCCGCGCGCGTGATGGTGGTGGTGCGCCAAGGCGAACACGGCGTGCCGATCCTTGAGGTGATCGATCGCGGCCCTGGCATCGCTCCCAAGGTCGCGGCGCAGATCTTCGAGCCGTTCTACACCACCCACGAATACGGCACCGGACTGGGCCTTTACCTCGCTCGCCAGATGAGCGAGGCGAACCAGGCCGCGCTGGAATACGTTCGCGTTGCTGGCGGCGGCAGCTGCTTCCGCCTGATCTTGACGCCGGCACAGATGAGCAAGGCAACGGCCGAGGACAGTTGAACGAGTCGGGTTTGCGGTCTCTCGCTTATGTGGAGCGAGTCACCAGGGTTACCGGCAGACTTTCCGACTTCGCCGGCTCGCCTCGAATCAGGGCCAGCACCTTGCGCGCCAGCAGGACGCCGCCCTCCTGCCAGTCCTGCCGCACGGAGGTCAGCGGCGGAATGAAGCTCGCCGCCAGCGGCATATCGTCGTAACCCACCACCAGGACATCGCCCGGAATCGAACGTCCCAGTTCCAGAGTGGCGCGAATGGCACCCATCGCCAACAGATCACTGCAGGCGAAAATGGCATCGAAACTGACCCCCCGTTGATTCAGTGACCGTACCGCGTCCATGCCCGAGTCGGTGGTGAACTCGTCTCGCCGCATGAGCAACGGCTTGATACCGTGGGCGGCCAGTGCGTCGACAAAGCCATTCAGTCGCTCGAAGATCTCCGGATGGCTGGGGTTGCCGATGAACACCGGATGCCGACGACCCAAAGCGACAAAGCGATCGGCCACCACGCGTCCACCAAGGCGATTGTCACTCCCCACCACCACATGCGAGTCGCCTGCGGTCCCGGCGCCCCAGACCACCATCGGCATGCTCAGCTTGTCGAATCGCCGCACGGCATCCTGGTGCACGCCCTGGCCCAGCAGAATCAATCCGTCGGCCGCCTGTACCGCCGCCGCCGTGGCGCCTTGTCGCGTGGTAAGCAGCACGCTGTAGCCCGCCGCCGTGAGCTCCTGCAGGATGCCGCCCAGCAACAACAGCGGATACGGGTCAAGCATGGGGCGATCACTGGAAGGCTTCATCTCTACGATCACCGCCACGGTGTGGCTGTGGCGCATGCGCAGGTTGCGAGCATTCAAGTTGAGTTTGTAACCGTGCTTGCGGGCCAACGTCTGGATACGCTCGCGGGTCTCCTCGTGCACCAGCGGGCTGTCACTGAGGGCCCGCGACACGGTGATCTTGGACACTCCGGCCAGATTGGCCAAATCCGCCATCGTCAGACTGGGTGAAAGATGATCGGTAGGCGTCGCTTGTCTGTTTTTGCGTTTCAAGACCGGCCTCAGTGACGAATTGGCTGGGACATCGGAGCCCAGCTGCAGAGTAACGGGCACACGCTGCAAAAGCTTGCCGGCTACGCTGTTTGACCAGTCGCGGGCCAAAACCTGAAGAAACCATCGTCCACGGATACAAGCGAGGCAATGATCCGCTGCGATAGCAGCCCATCCGCAGTCAAATGATACCGATATCTTGATATCGGTATCATTTGCTGCGATGCTCTCGCCAGGTTGCGGCAACAGCCGTCGCGACAAGACATTCGTTGAGCGTGAGCGAGGGGCAAAAAGTACGTGGAAGATCCATCGACCGTGACATCTGGCCCGAGCACTCCCGACATCTCCGTCGAGCCCGATGGGCCGGCATGGCAATTGATCCATCACGATCACGGCAGCGCCAACCTCGCCCGCGACGAAAGCCTGTTCGCGCTGGCCAATGGCAACCTCGGCGTTCGGGGTGGTGCCGAGGAATTCTCCAGCTCCAGTCAGGGCAGCTTCCTCTCAGGTGCCTGGGAGCGGACTCCCATCGAGTATCACGAACGCTTTCCCGGCTTTGCCAAATCCACCGACACGCGCATTCCGGTCGCCGACGGCACCCGAATCCAGCTGCAGATGGGCGACGTTCCGGTCAAGCTTGAAGACGGAGAGTGGCTGGATTTTTCGCGAATTCTCGATCTTCGCCATGGCTGCCTGCAGAGATCGTTGCGCTGGCGCGCACCCTCCGGCGTCACCCTTGAAATTCTGGCCGAGCGGATCGTGCCACTGGACGCTCAAGGGTTGCTGGCCATTCGCTATCGGGTGCGCTCGATCGACTACACCGGCCCCTTGCAACTGGAGTCGGCCATCGACACGGCGCGCCTCGCTGTTGAACAAGGTGCAGACCCTCGCATCGGCGTGAAGGTTTCCGGCGGCCTGCGCACGACCGGCAGCAGCGCAGCAGAAGATCTCGCGTGGATCGCGCAGAAAACGGTGCACAGCAGCATCCGGGTTGTCTGCGGGCAACGGCACACGTTGGCGAATACCGGCGAGCTGCAGTTTGAGCGAGCCACCAGCGGCCCCCACGGCGTATCGCAGATATTTGTCGGCGAGTTGTCGCCCGGCAGTGAGTTGGTCATCGAAAAATATGTAGCGTATGCGTGGTCGCCACCAGCGGGCGATGCATCCGATGCCAGCCTTCTCGAAAACATCGAGGCGACGCTGCAACGGGCGACCAGCAGCGGCTACGGCGAACTCGCCCGGCAGCAGACACACCACCTTCGACAGTTCTGGGACAATGCCGATCTGGCCGTCAGCGACAACGCGAACACCGAACTTGCCTTGCGACTGAATTTGTTTCACGTCTACCAGTCCACCTGTCGTGACGGCACGGCCAGCATCGCCGCCAAGGGACTGACCGGGGAAGGCTACGAAGGCCATTATTTCTGGGACGCCGAAGCATTCATGTTGCCCGCCATGGTCGGCGTTGCACCGGAGCTGGCACGCAGCATGCTCGAATTCCGTTACCGCACGCTTGACGGAGCACGTCGACACGCGCGGGAAATGAATCATCCCCGTGGCGCTCTGTATCCCTGGCGCACGATCAGCGGCGACGAGTGCTCCGCCTATTTCCCGAGCGGCTCGGCCCAATACCACATCAACGCGGCGATCGCCTGGGCGATTCGTCTGTACGCCGATGCCACGGGCGACGAGGCGTTCCTGCTTTCGCAAGGCGCTGAGATCCTGTTCGAGACAGCGCGGATCTGGTTGGAGATCGGCCACTTCAACCCGCGACGCGACGGTGCGTTCTGCATCCACGAGGTCACCGGGCCAGATGAATACTCCGCCCTGGTCGACAACAACCATTACACCAACCGCATGGCGCAGCAGCACCTGCGCTACGCCAGCGCCATGGCTCGCTGGATGGCCTCGGAAAAACCCACCGCATTCGCCGAACTGAGTGGTCGCATCGGATTGGATTCGGATGAGTCGGAGCAGTGGCAGCAGGCAGCGGATGCGATGTATCTGCCGATCGACACCAGGCTCAACATCTTTCCGCAGGACGATGGCTCTCTGGACAAGCCGCGCCTGCCAGCGCAGGACGCCGAGGGCGGCAAACAACCGCTGTTGCTGCGCATGCATCCATTGACGATTTACCGCCATCAGGTATGCAAGCAGGCTGACACGCTGCTGGCACTGGTTCTGGCCGGACAGGATGTCGATCGCGACGCCAAGCGCCGCAATCTCGCCTACTACGAGGCTGTGACGGTGCACGACTCGACGCTGTCGGCCTCGACTTTCGCCATTCTGGCCGCCGAAGTGGGCGACCTCGACAAGGCCGCGACGTATTTCGAAGAGACACTGCGCGTTGATCTCGATGATCTGCATGGCAACACCGGCCACGGCCTGCACATGGCAGCGATGGCTGGCAGCTGGCTGGCGCTTACCTGGGGTTTTGGTGGCCTGCGGGTGATCCATGGCGTGCCCGCCTTCTCGCCCCGATTGCCGGCAACGTGGCGTAGCTATCAGTTCGGCCTGCGCTGGCGCGAGGCGCATCTGCGCGTGAGCGTTGACCGGGAAGGCGTGCTCTACAGCCTGACCGAAGGTGACTCGTTGACCTTCATGCACGATTCGCAGCCCCGCCAGCTTCGTGCGGGCGAAGCTTTACAACTCGCCCTCTGCGCACCAACACGGCCCTTACCCAGCCGATTCAAGGCGGTGATCTTTGATCTCGATGGCGTGATCGCCGACACCGCGGTGGTTCATGATGCAGCCTGGAAAAAACTGGCCGGAGAGATTGGCGTGCCATTCCCAGCCGAGCTGGGCGAGCGTCTCAAGGGCGTCGACCGTCGCGGCTCGCTGGAATTGCTGCTGCAAGGTTCGGACAACGAATACAGCGAAGCGGAAAAGCAGACACTGGCCGCACGCAAGAACAATTACTACCGCGAACAGATCGAGCAGTTCGGACCCGAGAATCTGCTGCCCGGCGCACGCGCCGCGATCGAGTCCGTGCGTGCCGCCGGTCTGCGCATCGGACTGGCGTCGGCCAGCCGGAACGCTCCCCTGCTGCTGGAGCGGCTGGGCATTGCCGGACTGTTCGACTACATCGCCGACGCAGGCGCGATAGCGCAACCCAAACCTGACCCGGAAATCTTCCTGACCGCCGCCAGCGGCCTTGGCGTCGCTGCGGAAGCGTGCATGGGTGTGGAAGATGCGGCCGCGGGCGTGGCCAGCATCCGCGCCGCCGGCATGACCGCCATCGGCATCGGCAGTCCAACCGTTCTTTCCGATGCCGACGCGGTGCTGGCGTGCATCGCCGATTTCGACATCGATCGTTTTCTGACAGCAAAAGAAGAAGCAACGCAGGACGCAGGCGGCTATACGCCATCCAACATTCGTTCAATTATCCATCCCGGGGAGACACCATCATGAACAATCATCGTCTGACGCGGCAGCTGCTGCCCACCGCCATCATCGCCGTCCTGCTCTCAGGCTCGGTCCTCGCGCAGGAAAATCCAGCGCCGGCCAACGCTGCGAATGCGCCGAGCAGCAACACCAAACGGCCAGAAGCAGCACGAACGCTGGAACAGGTGGTTGTCACCGGCTCAGCCAGCACCGGCGGTATCCGGCAGATCGATGCCAGCTATGCGATCTCCACGCTGTCACTGGACGCAATCAAGGACATCGCCCCCAGCAGCACTGCCGACCTGCTCAAGGCCATCCCCAGCGTGTGGGTCGAGTCCAGCGGCGGCCAGACGGGCGCAAACGTCTTTGTGCGCGGCTTTCCTGGCGCCGGTGACGCGCGATTCGTTACTGTCGAGCTGGACGGCTCACCGCTTTACGGCAGCTCCGGTCTGTCGTTCATGAGTACGCCGGACCTGTTCCGCCTCGATGACAGCATCGAGCGGGTCGAAGTCCTGCGCGGTGGTCCAAGCCCGATCTTCGCCAGCGGCCAGCCCGGCGCCACCGTCAACTTCATCCAGAAAGACGGCACCAACACACCCGAGGGTGCCGGTTCGATACGCGCCACCGTCGGCACCAAGGGATTCCGCCGGCTTGACGCTTACTGGGGCGGCCAGATCGCCAAGGACTGGTACTTCGCCGGCGGCGGTTTTGCGCGCGAAGGCGATGGCGTGCATGACTCGCAGTTCTCGATCAACCGCGGCGGACAGATCGAAGGCATCCTCACTCGCAAGTTTGACGAGGACAATGGCTCGATCTCGTTCTCGGCACGTCATATCAATGACAAGGACGCGTTTCTCACCTCGTCACCGATGCTCAGCATCAACGGCAAGCTGCATCGTCTGGACGGATTCGACCCCAGCAGCGACACCCTGCTTGGCAACGATTTCCGTCACGTCAATATCGCCGTCACTCCCGGCGCCACACCTGGCACGGTCAGTCGGGACGTGGCCGATGGCCGGGGCGAGAACGTTTCAATGTTTGGCTCCAAGTTCGACTGGAAGTTTGGCGACGGCTGGTCGGTGAGCAACCGCGCCAACTTTGTCGGCGGCGACGTACCGACGCTGGCACTGTTCAACGGCTCCAATCCGCCGCAGACGATAAGCTCCTACATCGACGGCGCCGTGACCCGCGCCAACGGCGACGCCGGCGTCACCGCGGCAGCCGGTGGCATGGCAACCGGCGGCACCGCGGTCTACACGCATGGCGGCGGCGCCGTCGACCCCAATCAGCAGGTACTGGAATCCGGGCTCTGGACCGTCCAAAAGCACATCCGTTCGTTCACTGATGAGCTGCGCGTCAACAAGGAACTGTTCGACGGCAACACGCTCACCGCTGGCGGTTATTTCGCGTCCTACGGCACCCACGATCAATGGTTTCTGGGCAACAATATCCTGACCACCTTGCAGAACAATGCGCACCTGATCGACGTCACGTTGAACAACGGCGTGCAGGTCTCGCACAACGGCTTCAGTGGTCCGGCCACTTACGCCTTCGCTGAATCATGGAGCGGTCGAAATGTCGCCGGCTACCTCAGCGACGAATGGGTCACCGGCCCATGGCGTTTCGACGTGGGCGTGCGGCTGGAAAATCAGCGCGTCAACGGCAACAGCCAGGGCAACAATACGGTGGATCTCGACGGCAACCCGCTCACGCTCTACAACAATGGCGCCTCGGTACTCAACGGCCAGATCACTAGTTACCACCAGAGTTCTAGCCACACGTCGTGGACAGCCGGTGCGAACTACGGTTTCACACCACATACCTCGGCGTTCGTGCGACTCAACTCCGGTCAGCTGTTCCCATCCTTTGACGACATCCAGGGTGGCACCTCGGGCATACAGACCGTCAAGCAGTACGAGTTGGGCTTCAAGACTGAAGACAAGTATTACAGCGCTTACCTGACCGCGTTCTACAACAAGTTCAACAACCTGCCGTATCAGGCCTTCGTGCAGGGCCCGGATGGACTGGTCAACGTCACCCTGGCCGGTACAACGAGCGCCAAGGGCCTGGAATTCGAAGGCAGCGTGAAGCCCACCGACAACTTCCAGGTCAGCCTGACCGGCGACTATACGAAAGCCAGCTACGACAAGTACGGCGACTTCTCAGGCAATCAGGTGCAGCGTCAACCGAAGTTGCAATTCCGGATCACGCCCAGCTACTTCATTCCCACTTCATGGGGCATGGCGCGACTGTTCGCCACCTACACCCACATCGGTCAGCGCTATGGCGATCTGGCCAATCAACAGATACTGCCTGCGTACTCCACCATCGACGTCGGTGCGGAAACGGCGATTGGTGATCACTGGGATCTTCGACTGGCGGGCAACAACATCAGTAACAAGCTGGCGCTGACCGAGGGTAACAACCGCGTGCTGTCCGGTGGATCAAGCAGTGGCGTGATTTATGGTCGCTCCATCTTCGGCCGTAGCTGGACACTGTCGGCGCTTTACAGCTTCTGAGTGATTTCACGGGGCCATCGGGTCACCGGCGTGGGGCGATTGCTCCCTCAGCTTAGCGCCGGCTGCCCGTGGCCCCAGCTTTCCGGACAAACTTCCCCGCAAAGGACCGTCGATGAACCGATGGATGATCCGTATTTCGCTGGCCCTTAGCTACATGGTCTACGCCGTTCTCTTGAACAGCGTCGGCACCGTCATCCTGCAGTCGATCCAGAGTTTTGCCATTAATCAGCAGAGCGGCAGCATCCTCGAAGCTTGCAAGGATCTGTCGATCGCGCTGGTGTCGTTTGTCACCGCCTCTTACTTGCCACGGCTCGGCTATCGACGCGCCATGATGCTGGGCCACGCGCTGGTCGGCGTCGCCTGTCTGCTGATGGCGATGTATCCCAGCTTCAACATGGCCAAGCTGCTTTTTGTCGTTATCGGCGTGACTTTTGCACTGATCAAGGTAGCGGTATATTCGTCGATCGGACTGCTGACCAGTGACAGCCGCCGCCACGCCAGCATGACCAACCTGCTCGAAGGTCTATTCATGATCGGCGTGCTGGCCGGCTATTGGCTGTTTGGTGCATTTATCGATCCGCAACACCCCGGCAGCCTTGTATGGGTGCGGGTTTATTGGATCCTGGCTGGCGCCAGTGCGATCGTCGTGGGCCTGCTTGCGCTCGCCCGCCTCGACGAATCAGCCGCAAAACCGCATCACGTCATGCACGGCGGCGCCTTCGTCGACACCCTGCGTCTTTTGCTCAAACCACTGACGTACGCTTTCATCGCCTCCATCTTCATGTACGTGCTGATCGAGCAAAGCCTGGGCACCTGGCTGCCCACGTTCAACAATGAAATCCTGCACCTGCCCACAGCCATGAGCATCCAACTGGTAAGCATTTTCGCCGGCTCGCTAGCGTTGGGTCGACTGGGCGCGGGGCTGATCCTGCGCTGGATTGGCTGGTATCCCCTGATCAACGGCTGTCTGGTAGCGATGGCCGTGCTGGTGCTGGTTTCGCTGCCGCTGGCTGCGCATGTGCATCCGCGCGCCGATGCAAACTGGTTCAACGCGCCCCTGGTCGCCTATCTGTTCCCTCTGATCGGTTTGCTGATGGCACCGATTTATCCGGTACTGAACTCGGTGATGCTCAGCTCGCTGCCGAAAGACAGGCACGCCGGCATGACCGGCCTGATCGTGGTGTTCTCCGCACTCGGCGGCACGCTCGGTTCGATCATCACCGGCACGATTTTCGCCCACGCTGGAGGCCATCAGGCGTTCTATCTGACCCTGGTACCGATGGCGCTGATCATCATTCTGCTAATCGTGTTCCGCCGCGAAACCCTGCTGGCTGGCGCCAGGTGAGCCGGTACCAGCAAATCTGGCTTTGCACCGGTGCCTTGCGGAGCGGTACTCTGCACGGTATTAGCCACCACCAAAGCCCCTATATCGCCCCATGAGTACACAAACCGTTCTGGTCATCGACGATGAACGTGACATCCGTGAGCTGCTGACCATCACGCTGGGCCGAATGGACTTGCAGGTCGACGCCGTAGGCACCGTGAGCGAAGCACGAAAAGCTCTGGCGGAGCGTACCTATGACCTCTGCTTCACCGACATGCGATTGCCCGACGGCAGCGGTCAGGAAATTATCGAACTGATTGCCGAAACGTGTCCGGACACCCCCGTCGCAATGATCACCGCGTACGGCAACGTCGATGCGGCGGTGAATGCGCTCAAGGCCGGTGCCTTCGACTTCGTTTCAAAGCCGGTCGACATCCAGATGCTTCGTGGTTTGGTACGCACCGCACTGAGACTGGCCGAGGAAAAGCGCAACGGCGGAGCCGCCGCGGAAACAGCCGACTCGGGCAGCCGCCTGATCGGCGATTCGCCAGCCATGCAACAGGTGCGCGCCACCATCGCCAAGCTGGCTCGCAATCAGGCGCCGGTTTATATCGCTGGCGAATCGGGAGTCGGCAAGGAACTGGTTGCGCGTCTGATTCACGAACAGGGCCCGCGCGCCAGCGGCCCCTTCATTCCTGTCAATTGCGGCGCGATTCCGTCGGAATTGATGGAGAGTGAGTTCTTCGGCCATCGCAAGGGCAGTTTCACGGGTGCCGGCGCAGACAAGGAGGGTCTGTTCCAAGCCGCCCAAGGCGGCACCTTGTTCCTCGACGAGGTCGCCGAACTGCCACTGCACATGCAGGTCAAGCTGCTGCGCGCCATCCAGGAAAAAGCAGTCCGTCCGATCGGTGGCCGCGACGAAATTCCGGTGGATGTGCGTATCCTCTCGGCCACCCACAAGAATCTCGGTCACTTGGTGGAGCAGGGGCAGTTTCGCCAGGATCTGTTCTATCGCATCAACGTGATCGAGCTGCGCGTGCCGCCACTGCGCGACCGACGCGGTGACGTTCCGCAGTTGTCCCGATTCATCCTGCAGGGGCTTGCGGGCAAAAGCGGGGAAAACATCGGCCAGCTGTCGACGGCAGCCCGCCAGGCGCTGGACGCGTACGATTTCCCGGGCAACGTCCGTGAACTGGAGAACATCCTGGAGCGCGCGATGGCAATGTGCGACGGCAGCAGCATCGAGGCCGATGACTTGATGCTGCCGGAGCGCGGGTCACGACCGGGCAGCGAGGCGCTGGCACTTGCCGGCGAAACCGGCGCGACCGCCAAGGCCGAGACGGCAGACGGCGGTCTGGACGACTACATCAGCAATCTGGAGCGCACCGCCATCGTCAAGGCGCTGGAAGAATCACGCTACAACAAGACAGCGGCGGCAAGAAAACTTGGCATCACGTTCCGCGCGCTGCGTTACAAGCTGAAAAAGCTCGGCATCGACTGAGGCGGGTGTCTGCCTGTCCCGGACATCTCACCTTCCCGATCAATCCTGTGCCCGGTCAATCCGAGGTCGCGTCGACGGCCTTGCGCAGGATACGCAGCAGATCCCGGGTAGCGAGTGGCTTCTCCACCAGATAAAGATGTTCCAGTGGCGGAAGCTCATGCATATCCGGCGGCTCGCCGGGGCGCGAAAGCAGGATGACGGCGCCTTTGTAGCCGTGCTCGATCAACGCCGCGAGCGTGCGAACACCGGTCATCAGGTTCATGTCGGCATCCAGTAGCACCAGGTCGGGCAACCCGCCAGCTTCTATCCACTGCAGGGCGGCCATACCGCTCTGGCTTGGATATGCCTGGTAGCCGTAAGCGTCCAGGGTATCCGTGAGGAGGGTCAGTTGAGCAGCCTCTTCCACCACCACCAGCACCCGCTCGGCGGAACCCTCCAGAGTGTTCAGATCATCGGACTCGGAGCTGTCTTCAACCAGTTCGTCCAGCGGGACGTACAGGTCGAAACGGGTGCCGTGTCCCGGCTCGCTGTCAACGCGCATCACGCCACCATGACTGCTGACGATACGCTGACAGGAGAGCAGGCCGAGTCCAGTCCCGGTTTCCTTGGTAGTGAAAAAGGGCTCGAACAAACGCTCCAGCACAGCCTTTTCCATGCCAGGACCGCTGTCGATCACACTGATCCTGAGGTATCGGCCCTGCCGGGGCTCTTCCGGTGACAGGAAGAAATCCTCGGACAATTGCATCTGGGACGTCTCTACCCGCAGATCGCCTCCGTCCGGCATGGCCTGGATCGCATTGAGGCAGAGATTGAGCAGACACTGCTGCAGCTCGGTATGGTTCCCCTGGAACGACAGCTCGGGGTCTTCGATCGCCATTTCCAAGACAACCTTGGCCGGCACGCTGCCCTGCATCAGCAAACCAAATGCGCTGAACAGCTTGCCCAGCTCCACTTGCTCCGCACGCCGCGCCCCGCCCGCGAAGGACAGCATGGAATGGACCATTTCCAGACCACGCTTGCCGCAATCGCGGACCAGCTGGCCGAGCCGCGCAAGCCGCGGATCGTCCTCGTAATCCTGCAAACTGTCTCCTGCCAGCAGCAGCGGCTGCAGCAGATTTCGGAGATCGTGGCTGAGACCACCAGCCAGCATCGCCAGACTCTCGAAACGTTGCGCGCGAATCAGCTCTTTCTCGGCAAGCCGGCTGGTGCGACGTGAATCGGCCTCGGTCAGTGCGCGACGCACGGCGCTGGCGAGACGAGCGGGATTCTGCTTGAGGATGTAGTCGGTAGCGCCATTGCGCAGCGCCTCGATCGCCGCTTCCTCACCCAGCGTGGCGGAAACGAAGATAAACGGCAGATCCTCGTCGCGCTCACGCAGCAACTCCAGCGCATGCTGGCCGGAAAAACCCGGCATGCTGAGATCGGACAGCACGATGTGCGGCTTGAACGCTTCCAGCTCGGCCAGAAAGCGATCCTCGTCGTCGACCAGACGCACCTCATGGGGAATATTGTCCGCGTCGAGCTCAGCCAGGATCAGCTCGGCATCGAGTGCGCTGTCCTCGACCTGCAGCACCCTGATGGTCGGCATGGCCCTTGGCTGCCGGTTTGGCATGGTGTTCCCCGAAACCGTTCTGTCGTTCATCGACAAGGGACCTCAAACACCCAGATCTGGATATCGCCGCATCCCCTGTTGGCCACTGTATCCATTAATCTTGTTCTGGCGCTTGATTGAGCACCGCCCAGAACTGGCCAAGCGTACGCACGGCCTCGAAAAACTGATCCACGTCGACCGGCTTGATCACATAAGCGTTGGCGCCCAGATCCCAGCTGCGCGCCAGATCGCTCTCCTCGCGGGAGGACGAAAGGATGACTACCGGAATCCGCTTCAATTTTTCATGCGCGCGCATCTCGGTGAGCACATCAAGCCCATTCATGCGCGGCATCTTGATGTCCAGCAGCACCACCGCCGGGTCGCCCGTTGGACGATGTTCCCACGCGCCGCGCGCATAGAGGTAGTCCAGACATTCCACACCGTCCTCGACATGCACCACCGGATTGGCCAGGTGGGCGTCGTTGAGCGCGTCCAGTGCCATCTCGGCATCGGCCATGCTGTCCTCGACCAGCAGAATGGTGCGTAGATCTTTCTTGTTCATTCGTCGATCTCAGGTGTGCGTGCCAGTCGCGTCGGTCGCCGGCAGGGAAAAATGAAAGTGGGCGCCTTTGCCGGGTTCAGCCTCAGCCCAGACTCGCCCTCCGTGACGGCCGATGATTCGCCGCACGTTGGCCAGTCCGATGCCATTGCCGGGGAATTCCGAGGCGCGATGCAAGCGCTGGAACACGCCGAACAGCTTGTCCGCATATTGCATGTCAAAACCGGCGCCATTGTCGCTCACGGTAAATTCGTATTCACCCTCGCGACCTGACTGTACGGATACGTCAATCCGTGCGATCTCGCATTGACCGGTGTACTTCACGGCGTTGGTGAACAGATTCTGCCATACCGTGCGCAACATGTTCTCATCCGCGATCACCATCGGCAACGGCGCGATGTTCCAGAGGATGCGTCGACCCTCCTGCCCCGTTTCCGCCAATGCCCTGGCCTCCTCCGCCATCGACTGCATGTCCACCGCCTGCAGCCGCAGCGCGCCACGACCCAATCGGGAGAACACCAGCAGATCGTCGATCAACTGGGCCATGCGCTGCGCGGAGTTGCTGATCACTTCCAGGTAGTGGCGCACCTTGTCGTCCACATCGTCACCCAGATGCTGCTCCAGCTTGCGAGAAAACCCGGAAATGTGACGCAGTGGCGCGCGTAGATCGTGGGAAACCGAATAACTGAATGCCTCGAGCTCGCGGTTGACGTCGGAAATCTGGCTGACCTTGCCCTCGAGCTGACGATTGAGGTCGGTGACCTGACGTTCGGCCAGCGCTCGCACCGTCACGTCACTGACAGTCACCAGCAAGGTCGGTGCTTCGCTGTCCTGCTGCTGCAGCCGTCGCGCGTTGACCACCACCTGCCGATCAAGTTTGTCGACAGTGCGCTGGGTCGTTTCGTAGTCCCACAACTCGCGATCACGCAGCAGCACGTCCCGCAATCGCTGGAGCAGCACCGTGTCATTCCATGCACCGTCGCCGATCATTTCCAGCGGCAGGGATTCCTTTTGCAGACCTTCCCCGTACAGTTCGGTGAAGGCGTTGTTGACCAGCAAGGTATTCAGTTGTTCGTCGAACAGGGCGATCGGTTCGCGTACGGCCTGCAGAATCTGCCGCGAGCGCTGCACAGCACGGTCTTCGCGCCCTTCGGCCAGTTGCCGTTGACCAATCTGGCGCTCGGAGGCGATCACGATGATGGTCAACAGCAGAAGCTGCGCCAGGGCGGTGACCGTGAGCACGATCCGGCCATTTAACGACTGCTGCCGGGCCGCCTCGCGGCGAATCTCGAGCAGATGGTCCTCGTTCTGAACGACATGCGTGATTCCTTCGCTGATCGAGAACAGGTCATCGGTATCGCGCAGCGACTGGCGCGCCTCGGCGGCTTGACCCAGTTGCAATCGCGCCATGGCCTGGTTCATCAGGGCGAGGCGGCCGTTGACATTGCTTTGCAGCGCGCCGATCAGGGCTTGCTGGTCGGGATTGTCCCGCGTCATCGAGCGCAGGTTTTGCAGCAAGACAGGAGCCTCGATGGCTGCCCGCTTGGCACGCAACTCGGTCACATCGTTGGTGTCGCCGGCCAACAGCCGATACGTCGCCGCCTGGCTGTCCTCCACGACGTAGGCAATACGGTAAGTAGCAGATCGCACCAGGGTCGAATGCGTTACCCAATCGCTGGCCAGCGTGCTTTCGCGTGCGCTGTTGAGGGACACCACATACGGCAGGCCCACGATGATCAGCATGGCCAGCAAAAGCCCCGCCGTACGCCAGCGCATCACGCCCCTGATTTTCACGACACGTCCCCCATCAACAAACCGCCATCGAAGCCAATCCCGTCATTTTGGCATGTTTATCGCGCGTCGAATCAATGTGGCGAGGGCCATCACGGCCCGTACTGACTCATCGCAGCAGGCCGCGCCCCGTCACCCCTGGCCCAGTCCCGATTGGGTTTGGCCTGCATGGTGAAGTGAAGTTCGCCACCGGCAACGATCTCGGCGTGATGCAGGTACGTGCGCTCCAGTGGCTTTCCATTGAGGCTTACGCTGCCGACGTAGGGGTGCGCGTCGTCCAGCGGTGAGGCGGTGACGGTGAAGGTATGGCCCTGGCCAAGATGCAATGCCGCCCTGGCCACGAACGGCCGTCCGATGGCGTATTCGTCGCTGGCGGGAGTTACCGGATAGAAACCCAGTGCCGTGAACACATACCAGGCCGACATCTGGCCCAGGTCGTCGTTGCCGGCCATTCCGTCCGGTCGCGCGGCGTACTGGGTGTCCATGATCTGCTTCAGACGCTGCTGGGTCTTCCATGGCGCGTCAGCGTAGTCATACAGATAGGCGATGTGGTGACTGGGCTCGTTGCCGTG